>SCQA01000278.1 GCA_004298725.1 bacterium | reverse complement strand
TTCAAAGAACCGCTTCCGGCTTCTTGCAGGGGTGATGTTGCTTCTAATATCCGTAAACTTATATTCTTTTTCCGGGGTTCACAACAGACCGCCCAACTGGCTTCAAGAGATATTCAACACCGTATTCCCGTTCCTTAAAATGATAGAGGTGCGTGAAACCTTCAGCGCGTTTTTTCTGTTATACCTGTGCATGCTTCTTTGCTTCGGGCTTAAGATGTTTTTCAATGAAGAAGAATTCAGGTCTTTAACTGACAGAAATCACAGATCCCTGTTATGGGTAATGTTAGGCTTAATAGCGTTTAAAGCCGTTGTTATGTTTCATGTATGCAGGTGTTTTTTATATAATTCAACCATAGACCTTCTTGCTATTATTACAATAGCAGGGTTCGCCTTGTTTGTTTTTTTGTATAACAAAAGGGAAATCCGGCTAAAAGTCTTCTGGGCTATGGCGCTTCTTGTTACCATTGCCGAGCTTTATAATTATAACGTGTCGCTTAGAGATAACGTATTACAGAATAACTGGCTTTCGCCCATGATAACCGAAAATGAAAAAACAAGGGATAAAGGCTTTGTGTTATCAAGATACCTTTTTGTTGATTTCAGCGGCCTGCCATTGGCTTTTTCAGAGCCTATTTTCAAGGTAAAAGGGGCGTTTTCAAGAGGCAATAATCACCACCTTTTTACAACCAAAAGGTATTATGATTACATGACGCATGTTCCGATTGAAAGCCAGTTTCTTTTATCAGGCATGACCGCGTCTATATTCAGGTTTTTTCCCGAAGGCAAGACCGTTATTTTGAAAGACAGGCGGGAGGTTTTAAGTTACCTTTCAATTGCTCCGGCATACGCGCTTTCAGACACTCTCGCGCTTGAGCGCGGGAGTGTGCCTGAAAACACTCGCGGCGCTGACGGCACGTTTGCCGGGTTGGATAAATATGAAGACATGCCTTCGCTGGAAAAAAATAATATCAATCTCGCTCATGCCGGCTTTGCGCGTAATACAGGAGTTCATTTAACAAACCTTGATATTTACAATTATATGAACACCGGTGAATTCAGCCTGAAGGTGGAGTCATTTTCTCCAAACAGTCTTACGGTCAACGTAAAAAATTCCGTGAATGGATATTTGTATTACAATGACGGATGGAGCAAATACTGGCGGGCGTTTGACAACGGCGTTGAAACAGAGGTAAAGCCCGCCAACTATGCCTTCAAGGCGGTATTCCTTAAAAGCGGCACGCACACTGTTACCTTCGCGTACAGGCCAATCGCGTATTTAATTTCGCTCTACGCTTATTTTGCGGCGCTTTCCGTTACTGTGATTGTTATCGCGGTTTTTTCATACCGGAACAGAGACATATTGACTGACAAAACTACGGATTAATAAGTTTTACATGAAAATACCGCATAAATAAATTGCTGGATTCCCTGCCAAAAGATAAAAAACTACAAGATACGAAATTAATAAACGGCGTTATAATCACTGCGCTTGCCGGATAAAGAAAGTACTTGTCATCTCCAAAAGCCTTGTTCCGGCACGGGGTAGCCTTTGCCTGTAATGCGTTTTTTTATAAAGTATTCGGCAATTGAGAACGCCCTGTTAAAGAACATGCCGTACCAGTACAGCGTAATCAAATCAAGCGCCATGTGATAAAGAAATCCGTACAATATTATCGTGAAATAACGGTTGTAATGGCCAAGGAAGTAAAGAGCCAAAAACACCTCGATCGTATGAAACACGCTAAGGCCGTAAAGCGTGTCCTTGTGCTTCCAGAGCCATCCGTGGAATTTGAACATATCTCCCAGCTTGAACCTGCCTGTCACTATCACAAAGTCGAAATAGTGGTCGACGTCAATGAATATTACGCTTAGAAAAAAGACGGCGTTCTCAACGGGGCTTAAAAACTGCGTCATAATCGCGGAGCCGATAACGGCCTGAACCACGTGGCCTTTTAAAGTCATTGTTCCATGCCTTTTCGCGATTGCGCGCTGGTTTGCTTGAAAACAAAAAGCATCCGGCGCGTATGCGCCGTACATCGTTAATGAACACGGTATACATATTATAAGCGCGTCTTTAAAAACACAAGGCTTTTCTGATTGATTTTAGGTTTTTTTAGCGGTTTTTGTTGGCGAAAGTGCTGAGGCAAAAAACAACAGGCATAATGCTGGAAACTGCGAGAACTCAAAGAAGCCCACTTGATAAACAAACGCGGCTTTATTTGGGCGGCGTTTGTTCTTGTGCCAGTCTTGACGCATTTTATCTTGAGTCTGCGCCGCGGCATGGAACCGCGCCGAACGCTTTTAAAAACGTCATCATCGGGCACCAATTCGTGAAAGACGATTGTAACAAGTTAAGCCCCACAAAAGCGGTGAATATAAGCCAGTAACCAGAGTGAACCAGCGAAAGCATAAGCGACGCAATTATGAAGATGCCGGCTATAAGTCTTAAATATCTCTCAATGGTCATTTCCCCTTGCCTCTTTTGCCGTTTTTAAATCAGCAAGCGCCGGTATCGGCGTCGCCTGTTCAGTGTGTTTTATTTTCTTATTTGCTTCAGAACAGACCTTTTCGCTTCCATCTGCTCATGAAGCACTTCCCGCATAAGGGCGCAAGCCGCGACTATTTTGGGGCTTGAGATGGAGTAATAAATGTTCACGCCGTCCCTTCTCGCTTTTACAACGCCGCATACCCTTAAAACAGCGAGGTGTTGAGAAGCGTTAGCCTTTGGTATGCCAAGCGCCAAGGTCAGTTCACCGGCTGATTTTTCCCCGTCTTTAAGCGCGTAGATAATTTCAAGCCTTTTGGGGTTGGCCAGCGTTTTGCAAATGTCCGCGTGAAGCGCGAAAAGTTCGTGTGTCATATTTTCATTATTGCGAAATATTGAAACAAAGTCAAGCTCATTTTTTATTTCGCTTGCTCAATGCGCGGGAATAACGGCGGCGCTTTTCTGATTTTTGTTCCGGGTTTTAGTCCGCCCCACTTGACTTCATCGTCAAAAGACCGGCCTTTTACCGTGCCTTCCATGCCGAGCGATGCCCATATTTTTTCAGCGGACGTCGGCATGAACGGTTGAAGGTACACTGCGATTATTCTCAGGCCCTCGGCAAGGGTATAAAGGACGTTTGAAAGCGTTGCAACGTCGTTTTCCTTTGCAAGCCTCCACGGCGCCGATTTGTCAACATAGGCGTTCATATTTCTTATAACAACGCAAATCTGTTCAAGCGCCGCGTCAAACTTAAGTTCATCCATAAGCCGGCAGTAATGTTCCGATAGTACGGCGCCCGTAAGTGTTTTTATAACGTCGCTGTTTGCCGGAGTGTCCGCGTTTTCTCTGTTTTTTTCCGAAGGAGAGGACGGCACCGCGCCTTCCATGTATTTTTCAATCATTGACACGGTTCTGCTTAAGAGGTTGCCGAGGTCGTTGGCAAGGTCGCTGTTTATTCTTCCCTCAAGCGCTTTTATTGAAAAATCGCCGTCAAGGCCGAAAGGCACTTCCTTTAAAAGAAAGTACCTGAATTGGTCGACGCCGTACTTGTCTGCCATGGCGGACGGGTCAATTACGTTGCCTCTTGATTTGCTCATCTTCTGGCCGTCAATCGTCCACCAGCCGTGGGCAAAGACTTTCTTGGGAAGCTCCATTCCAGCGGCAAGAAGAAACGCCGGCCAATAGACGGCGTGAAACCGCAGTATGTCTTTGCCTATTATATGCACG
>SCQA01000277.1 GCA_004298725.1 bacterium | reverse complement strand
TGTGCGTGCCGATTACGGCGCTTACCTTGCCGTCAAAGAACCAGCCTGTTGCGGCCTTTTCAGACGTAGCTTCCGCGTGAATGTCAATTATTATAACAGGCGTCATCTGCCTTATTTTTTCGATAATCGGCAGGCCTGTTCTGAACGGGCATTCAAGGCTGTCCATGAATATTCTGCCTGAAAGGTTTGCCACGCCGATATTTGCGCCGGAGGCCGTGGTAAATATTGTAAACCCGCTACCCGGAGCGCCTTCAGGGTAATTCGCCGGGCGTATAAGGCTTGTTTGGGTCTCTTTAGGGCCGTTATCCTTCAGAAACGGTATTATTTCTTTTTTGTCCCATACGTGGTTGCCGGTAGTTACTACGTCTATTTTAAGGTCTTTAAGTTCTGAAAATATTTCAGGCGTTATGCCGAAACCCCCGGCGGAATTTTCTCCGTTGGCTATGACAATGTCCGGGTTGTATTTCTGTTTAAGGCCGGGCAGAAGTTCGCGCACGGCGCGCCTTCCCGGACTTCCGATGATGTCGCCTATGAAGATTATTTTCAGCAGAAAGTCTGTCATTAGTTTGCGCCGCAAAGCGGACTGAAGTTAAAGCGATAGTTCAAAAAAAGCCGCGTATAGTCTTTTATGCCAACGTAGTCGTGATGCGGTTTATTTTGAGCGCGGTAAATTTTTATTCGCCGCCCTTGCCGATTGATCGGGGCAGGCAAGCGCTTAATGCCGTTTTTGAAAGCCGTTACGCTCCGGCGCGGCAATGCCGCGCCGGAGCGGGTTCTTTACTTGGCGTATTCAATGGCCCTTGATTCTCGAATTACAGTGACTTTAATTTGGCCCGGATAGGAGAGTTCTTTTTCTATTTTTCTCGCGATGTCTTTTGAAAGCACTACGGCGTTGTCGTCGGTAATGCTTTTGTTTTCGACGATAACCCTGATTTCGCGTCCGGCCTGCAGGGCGTATGATTTTTCAACGCCGGTGAATTCCTTGGCTATGCGTTCAAGGTCTTCAAGGCGTTTAACGTAGTTTTCAACGGTTTCTTTGCGCGCGCCTGGCCTTGCGGCTGAGAGCGTGTCAGCGGCCTGCACGAGTATGCCGAGCACGGAGCCAGGGTTGTCGTCGTGGTGGCCGCCTATGGCCTGAACAATCTTGGGGGCTTCGCCGTACTTTTTGGCGAGGTCCGCGCCTATGGCCGCGTGCGGCCCTTCTATTTCGTGGTCAACGGCCTTGCCGATGTCGTGAAGAAGGCCGGCCCTGCGGGCTATCTTTGCCGGAATGCCAAGCTCAGACGCCATTACGCCGCAGATAAAAGCGACTTCCATTGAGTGCTGATAGACGTTTTGCGCGTAGCTTGTTCTGTACTTCAGTCTGCCTACGAGCTTTTGTATTTCCTTGTGTATGCCGTGAAGGCCCGTGTCGAATATCGCCCGCTCGCCCGCGTCGTTTATGGCCTGGTTTACCTCTGATTCAACTTTCGCGACTATTTCTTCAATTCTCGACGGATGTATTCTGCCGTCGGCAATAAGTCTTTCAAGAGACTGCTTGGCTATTTCCCTTCTAACCGGATTATGGCCGGAGAGTATTACGGCCTCGGGCGTATCGTCTATTATTACGTCAATGCCGGTGGCGGCCTCTATGGCGCGTATGTTTCTGCCCTCCCTGCCGATTATCCTGCCTTTCATCTCTTCGCTCGGCAGGTGCACCACTGAGA
>SCQA01000276.1 GCA_004298725.1 bacterium | reverse complement strand
CGCTCAGCCTTATGTCAATGGGCGTCGTCAGGGAGCTTCTCGGTTTCGGCTCCATCTTTGATTTTAAATTGCTCGGCGAATGGTTCGAGCCGTGGATAGTCATGATACTTCCGGCCGGCGCGTTTATAGTGTTCGGTTGCTTTATAGCAGGGGTCAATTACATATCAAGCAGGAAAGCCGCAAAACAGAGCGGGGAAATGTCATGAAGCTTTTAATGATATTCATTTCAGCGTCGGTAATAAACAACTTCGTGCTGACCTACTTTTTGGGCATATGTCCTTTCGTGGGCGTTTCAAACAAGACTGAAAACGCCGTTAACATGGGGCTTGCCACGACGTTCGTCATGACGCTTACCGCGGCTGTCACATGGCCGATATATACTTACATACTTGTAAAGTTCAATGTGCCGTTTTTGGAATTCGTCGCGTTCATCATCGCCATAGCCGCGCTTGTTCAG
This sequence comes from bacterium, assembly GCA_004298725.1. Taxonomy (GTDB): domain Bacteria; phylum Desulfobacterota; class GWC2-55-46; order GWC2-55-46; family GWC2-55-46; genus SCQA01. The sequence goes on along the minus strand of SCQA01000276.1, from coordinate 11,302 downwards.
CTTGTCGAGATGTACATAAGAAAGTCGTCTCCGGCGCTTTACCGCGCCCTTGGCATATATCTGCCGCTTATAACCACGAACTGCGCCGTGCTTGGCCTCGCGCTATTTATGGTTCTCAGAAATTACGGTTTTGTTGAAAGCGTCGTCTTCGGCTTCGCCACCGGCGTCGGTTTCACCATAGCCATAGTTCTTATGTCAGGCATCAGGGAAGAGCTTGAATTCGCGGACATTCCAAAACCCTTTCAGGGTATTTCGGTAACGCTTATAATAGCCGGAATGATGGCCCTTGCGTTCATGGGGTTTGCCGGTCTTATAAGGGGGTAGCGAAGACACATGAGCATGGGCGGTCTTATATTAATTTCAGCGTTAAGCATGGGCATTATAGGCGCCGTGCTTGCCATTTTTCTTGCGTTCGCGGACAGCAAATTCAAGGTTGTTGACGACCCTCGCATAGAGGCTCTTGCGGGGATACTGCCCAATACGAACTGCGGCGGGTGCGGCTACCCGGGTTGCAGAATGCTTGCCGAGGCGCTTGCCAAGGGAGATGCGCCGCCTAATTCCTGCGTGGCAGGCGGCAGTGCCGTGGCCAAGGGGCTTGCGGCGTACCTTGGAGTCGACGCGTCCGGCCATAAAAGAAAGCTCGCGGTGGTGCTTTGCAGGGGCGGTAACATTGAAGCAAGGCGTCAGGCGCGTTATACAGGCGATTTGAGTTGCACCGCCGCCAACCTTACCGGCGCAGAGAAGGTCTGCTCGTACAGTTGCCTTGGTTACGGAGAATGCGTCGAGGCTTGCAAGTTCGGCGCCATGGCCATGAACGGCAACGGTCTTCCGGTTGTGTTTTACGACAAATGCGTAGGGTGCGGCGCCTGCGCTCGGGCGTGCCCGCGTAACATAATAGAGATGCATGATGAAGACCATAAGCTGTTTGTATATTGCCGCAGTAAAGATAAGGGCGCAGTGGCTAAAAAGGCGTGCGACGTTTCGTGCATTGCCTGCGGCCTTTGCGTGAAGGACTGTTCCGTGTCCGGCGGCATAGTTGTAAAAGACAATCTTGCGACCGTAAACTACGATTTAGCCCCCCAAAACGCCGAGTCAACAGGAAGATGCCCGACCAAGTGCATACTTTTTGACGTGGAGTCAGGCAGTACAAAGCAAAACTTCACGGCAACGCTGGCGCGCCGCGCCGGTTAAGACAACAGCGATAATATGTTGTTAAATTTAAATTCCGGATATCGGTCTTTTCATAACGGCAGGGCGGCGGAAGTTGAAAACGCCGCGTTTGTTCTTTAGCTTCATGGAAAGCCGTAGCGGTTTTCGTTTTTTATGCGCCATCCAGCTAAACGGTTCTAAACCGTTTTTATCAAGGTTTACAATTCCTAATATTATGTTAATTTTTTTTTAATGCTAATCTGATACTCTGCTATGATGTATATAGGCGCGCTGTTATCATGCTTATGCGCGCGGCTAAGGGCAGTCTTTTGTATATTTAGAGAGGAGTTTGTATAAAGTGTGTAAAAGGTCTGTTTCGCTTATTTTGGTTTTGTTTGCTTTCATAGCGGTTGCCGCGATTACGTCATGCCAGAAGCAGTCCGCTGAAGTTACCGACCCGAAGGAGCTTCGCGGCGGTGAAACAAGGCAGACCCTCGCGCCTGAGAATTTTACCGGTCAGATCGCCGACGCGTACAGAATAGCCAGAGAAATTCCTGAAATACTTGACAGCCTTCATTGCTACTGCGAATGCAAAAAACACTTCGGCCACAAGAGCCTTCTCACCTGTTACGTTGACGAGCACGCCAAACATTGCGACATCTGCATGGACGAGGCGTTCATTGCCTATGAGATGCACAGGCAGGGCAAGGACGTTCTTGCCATTAGAAAAGCGGTTGACGCCAGATACGCTAACATGCGCCATTAATCCGTTGAATATCGGAGGGTAATGCTTTGCAGAACAAAAACAGTATAGTCTGGGTAATAGTCGTTGTAATTGTCGTGATAGCGGCGGTTGGAGGGTACTTGCTGGGTTCAAGGTCGGGCGACAAAAATTATTCGCAGGGCGAGAACGTTTCGGCAAGCGCGCCGGTCAATCATGCCGGAATTATATCCGACCTCAACGGCAAGATTAAGAATAATCCTAAGGACACTGAAGCGCTCTTCACCCTTGCGGATATTTATTTTGATATGAAGCAGTTTGATACTGCCGCCGAGTATTACAAAAAAGTCATTGCCATAAAACCGGATAATGCCGATGCGTATAAAGAGATAGGGCTGGCGCTACATTACCTCGGCAAATCCGCTGAAGGGCTTGGCTATATCGAAGAAGGGCTAAAGAGAAACCAGTATAACCAGAAGATGTGGCTTACAAAAGGGTTTATACTTGCTTACGGCATGAACGATTTAAAGGGCGCGCGGCTGGCGTGGGAAAAGACAAAGGCGCTTGATCCGGAGAGTCAGGGCGGCAAGGCGGCCGCCGAGTATCTGGCGAAAACTCCAAAGTAGCAACTGCCTAAGGTCTGCTGTGCGGACGTAATAGTTAGCAAGCCGGTTAAAAATGCCGCATTTGTCGCATAAGGGCCGGAGCCGTACATACCGCAACGTCATAAGCCTAATATTGATGGCGGTTTGCGTACGGCGGCATTAAGGCCGCGCAATAAGCCGAATAATAAATAAATTAAGCGAGGTTGGCGTGGCAACAGGCGAAAAAATCTGGTATAAAAACAAGCTCTGGTACTTCTTTAATTCACTTAAACTTACGCTCGGCGTTCTTATTACGCTTGCGGTAGTGTCCATAATAGGCACGGTGATTGAGCAGAATCAGCAATGGCCCATGTACGTGGCGCGCTACGGCGCGACGTGGGCAAAAGTCATAAAGACGCTTCGCCTGTACGACATGTACCACGCCAAGTGGTTTCTCTTTCTTCTGGCTCTGCTCACGCTTAATATTATAGTCTGCACCTTTGAAAGGTTTCCTCCCAAATGGAAGTCTCTTCTTAAGCACAAGCCGTCAAAGTACGACCCCCAAAGCTTCACGCGGATTATCGAAAACTGCTCGCAAAATCACAGCGTAAACTTTTCCGGCGGCAAGAGCGCGGCCAAGGAAAGGGTGCTTTCAGCGCTGAAAAAAAAGAAGTTTAACGTAGTAGAGTACGACGGCGACGGCTCGCTTGGCATGTACGCGTGGAAAGGGGCTATTGGCCGTCTTGGTTCCGACTTTACTCATATAAGTCTGCTTCTTATTCTGCTTGGCGCAATCGTAGGCAGTTTTTCAGGGTATAAAGATTTTAAGATAATAAACGTGGGTGATACCGTTGACGTGCCTTACAACGAGTTTAAAGTCAGGCTTGACAAGTTCTGGATAGATTATTATGAATCCGGCCAGATAAGGCAGTTTAACAGCATGCTGACGGTGGTTGAAAACGGCAAGGACGTTCTCACGAAGCAGATATGGGTTAACGAGCCGCTTTATTACAAGGGCGTGCGTTTTTATCAGTCAAGCTACGGGCAGTCATGGAGTAAAATAGAAGAGGCGGGCATAGGTATAGTCAACAGGAAAACCGGCGAAGCCATAGGCGAGCCGATTACTATAAAATGGGATGAAATGCTCCCCGTACCGGGCACAAAATATTCAATGAAGCTTGTGGCGTATTCGGCGGACCTCGGCATAGACGAGCAGACTAAGACGGTCTTTTCCCAGTCTCAGGACCCCAATAACCCTGCCGTAGGGCTTGAAATATACGAAAACGGCAAGCAGGTGAAGGAAGCCCTTCTGCTTCTTAAATATCCGGGCGTGTTTCAGGCGCTTCCGACGTCTGATAAGGACTTGGTTTTAACGGGTTATCGTGGCATAATGTATTCGGGAGTATCCCTTAACAACGACCCTGGCACCAACATAGTTTGGGCAGGGTCCATAGTAATGGGCATAGGGTTCTTTTTCGCGTTCTTTGTATTCCATAGAAAGGTGTGGGTAAACATCAGCGAAACGGGCGGCTCATGCCAGGTGAAGTTTGGCGGCATAATCAACAAGAACAACCTCCTGTTCGAGAAGGAGCTTCAGGATATAGCGGACGGCGTCAATAATTCCGGCTCAAAGAGCTAACACGGGCTTTACGGAGAAAAATAATGATACTTTCACTCCTCTTTTTTACGTTCTCTTTTGTTTTTTATCTGCTTACGGCCTTGCTTTACGTGGGCAACTGGGTTTTTAAGAAAAAATGGCTCGGACAGACCGCCACGGCCATGTCAATCGTGGCGCTCTTTTCCACGACCATGATACTTATAGTGCGGGCGAAAGAGTCCGGGCACGCCCCGTTTTCAAACCTGTATGAATCAATGATGCTTTTCGTGTGGGCGGTGAACGTAGGCTACATTGCGATGGAGTACAAGTACAAGTTTAAGGTTATGGGCGTCTTCGTCATGGCGTTTGAATTTCTTGCCATGCTTTCGGCGTCGCTGTTGCCTTACAAGTTCAAAAGCGCGGAGCCGCTGAATCCGGCCCTTCAGAATAAATGGCATTGGATGGTTGATTTACTCTCAAAAATAGGTTATGAAAAGTACGCCATAGGCTGGCTTGATTTTCACGTATTCACCACTTTTATCGGTTACGCCGGCTTCGCCATTTCATGCGGTTTGAGCATCATGTTTCTTCTTAAAAACCGCGCCGAGGAAAAAGGCGGTAATAATTTTCTGCTTGACGCGTTCCCGGAGTCAAAGATTCTTGACGAGCTTAGCTACAGAACCATTGCGTGGGGTTTTCCGTTCTTGGCAGTGGGAATAGTGTCTGGCGCGGTTTGGGCGAACTACGCGTGGGGCACGTACTGGAGCTGGGACCCGAAAGAGACGTGGTCGCTGATAACGTGGTTTATTTACGCCGCGTACCTCCACGCAAGGGTAACAAGAGGGTGGAGAGGCAAAAAGGCGGCTTACCTGTCCGTTGCCGGTTTTGCGGCCGTTATCTTCCTTTACTGGGGCGTCAGCTTCATTCTTCCGGGGCTTCACGCTTACGCGTAACGGTTCTTGTTTTAATACGCCGTACTTTAGTTCTGCCGCCTTTTCAATTATTGATGCAACCCTCTCTCCCATCAGATGGGGGAGAGGGTTGGACGAGTCAAAGCCGTGTTACACGCGTTAAAAATGTTCAGATGAAAATTTACAAGCAAGCGCCGCAATGATACGGCAGGCGGTAGAAGCGGAACCCTTCAGAACATCATCTGTTTACTTCCAAGCGAGTGTTTAGCCCGGCATAAGTTTTTAATTTATTTTTGAAAGCGTATATTTAATCAAACTCTAATCTCCGGTAGGTTAATATGACAAATAACGAAGGTAGCGGCAACACGGATGGAGGGCTGTCAAAGCCGCTGATTGCATTTATCATTATCGCCGTAATAGCCGTTGTAGCCGTGATAGTCTTCAGTCAGAAAAGCTCGTATGAGCCGGTAGGCGCTGGAGCGGATGCCGTAGATTTTACGCTTCCGGGACTTGATGGCAAGCCGGTCAGTTTGAAAGACTTCAGGGGAAAGGTGGTCTTTCTTAATTTTTGGGCGACATGGTGCAAGCCGTGTGAAGATGAAATGCCCTCGATTGAGGCACTGTATAACGGGCTTAAAGGCCAGCAATTTGAAATAGTCGCGGTAAGCGTCGATTCCGATAACGTAGATACCGTAAAAAAATACGTCGCTAAATTCGGCCTGACATTCAGGGTGCTTCACGATAAGGGCGGCAAGATAAAAGAATTGTATAAAACAACGGGCGTACCCGAGACTTTTATAATTGACCAGAACGGCGTAATCGCTGAAAAGATATGGGGGCCGAGGGATTGGTCGAACAGAGGGTATCTTGGAATGATATTTGACCTGCTTAAAAACGGCCCTAAGCAAAAACAGGCGTACAAGCCGGACAGAACAGCGGACAGAAGGTAACCGCTTTTATAAATAGACGACTCTTGCGCGCACTGCTTGCCCTGAAAAATAAGCACGCGCGCCGCAACCTGTGAAATTACATTGAGGAGGCTACAAGAGATGACAAACGAAGTTTCCATTCCGCTGGCCTTTCTTGGCGGTTTGTTGTCTTTCATATCTCCGTGCGTTTTGCCGCTTGTGCCTTCTTACGTGTCGTTTGTTACCGGCATATCATTTGAAGAGCTTACAAACGGAAACGGAGACGATAAAAAGCTTAAAAAGGTAATTCTTCTTAATTCACTCTTTTTTATCGCGGGGTTTTCGTCGGTCTTTATTCTGATACTTGGAACGTCGGCTCAGCTCTTCGGCAGTTTTTTCATGCAGTATCAGGACATAGTCAGGAAGGTCGGCGGCGTAGTCATTATACTGCTTGGCATCCACATAATGGGCATCATTAACTTTAACATCCTGCAAAGGGAGAAGCGCCTGCATTTTTTCAGGGAGAAGCCGACAGGCTTTATAGGCTCGTTCTTTGTCGGCGTTGGTTTTGCCGCCGGATGGACGCCCTGCATAGGGCCTATTCTCTCAGCCATATTTACCGTTGCCGCCACTTCGCCTAACCCGTGGTCAGGCATGATGCTCTTTGTGGCGTATTCGTTCGGCCTTGCCATACCGTTTTTCTTAACTTCCCTCGGCATCAATACCTTTCTGAAACATTTCAATAAGCTTAAAAGACACATGAGGCTTATTTCCATAGTAACGGGAATATTCCTTATTATAACTGGGGGCTTGATTTTTTCAAATACTCTTGCTATCATAGGCGGGTACTTGAACAATATCCTCCCAAGGTTAAGCTGATATTGACGGGCTGTGCGTTTTGCATGTCTCCGGTTTTAAAATGCCGGCGGCATGTAAAGCGCTTCTCCGCTCCGTAACATTTTAACATAGGCGTGATTATGACCAAGCTCCTTGTAGAAGTGTACGCGAGAAAGGACTGCTCACTATGCACAGTGGCGGTCAAGAAAGGGTGTGTCTTGTGTAAAGAAGCAAGGGACACCATCAGTAAAGTAAATGAAGAAATTCCTTTTCAATTCAAGGAAGTTGATATTCTGGTAAACGACGAGCTACACAGAATATTCAAAGAAGATATTCCTACCGTATTTATTAACGGCAAAAAGGCATTTAAGTTCAAGGTTGACGAAGTCGAGTTCAGAAAAAAAGTAAGAAGAGAAATAATCAAGGCCGGCATAATGCGGCTTTGGACAAAAAAACAGCATTACAGTTAAGTGCCCCCTCTTTCCGGTCTGTCGCGTAAGTTCTTTTCTTAACAATCAACAGTCCAATAAAGCAGAATCCATGACATCCGTTCGTGGCTGGGTTGGGTGGTAATTGTCCGTAGTTTGGAACGGCGTAACCCAACGAAATTTATATATTGAAACTCTCTGACATGGACGCTGGAGCGTCCATTGATGCGTTCCCACGCCGGTACGCGGAAACGATAAAAGCTTAGGGCAAAAAAGTAGCGCATGGTGGGGCGGGCATAGCCCGCCATACCGTGGGTTTGGAGAAGTAGCGGCTATGTAGTTGTGTGTTTTATGAGAGCGATATCACAGGGTTATTTCAGAGGTAATACAAAAGCTTCTTCGCCATGCGTTTCTTTAAAATCCGTTTTTATTTTACTCTCGATAAGCCGGATATTTTCCGTGTCAAACAATGACGCGGTTTTTGCGTCTTTAGAGCCGGTAAGCTTCAATATGGCAAGCGACGGATCAATGAATACGGCGTTAAAGTAGTTTTCATACGCGCCAAGCAGGTTGCCGTCATTGACATTTTTTTTGCCCTTCTCGATGTAACCGTCAATAATGAATTCTTTAAGGCGCTTCGCGTAAACGGCTTGTATCTTCTGGCCAAGTTTTTTCAGCGCGTTTTCGGTCAGTTCCTTGTTGCCCGGAAGCTTTAAACTGATGCGTTCTATGCCGGCTTTGGCATTGGGGCTGTCGAAGAATTTACCGGAGGCCGTAACGTCCTCCTGCCAGTCTTCAGGGGATTCAAATTCATGTCCGGTGAGGTTGCCGGTCGCGGTTACGGACACCTTGCGCGTGACTGTAACCTCGTTGTAGTAATGAATTTCGTGTATGGGTTTTTTTATTGTCCTCGGCGTGTTGTCTAACGTTGTTTTGGCGCTGTTTATTCTGTCTCTTGTAGGTTGTGCTATCCCTGCGTAAAGGCCTGAGATAAGCGCGCTCGCCATAATGCCGGCAAAGCCGCCTCTACTCGTGGCTTCCTGCGCCTGTCTGTCTATGTCCGCTTTCTTTATACGGTAATCGTTCATGGCGGCGTTGTAATTGTTGCTTTCGGTCTGGTAGTTGTTCACGGCGACGTCGTATTCAGGGTTTGGCTCGGTTTCATAATGCGAAATATAATCTTTAGTCAGCGGGGTCTCTTCCCTTGTTTCGTCCGGCATAATGTCGGTTACTTCAATTGCCATGGCGAACTTACCCGGTGCGGCTATCTTGACGCCGTCTTTGCCGTGTTCATCCGCTGAAGGCTTTGCAAAACTGCGCGAGCTTACGCTAAGGTTGGCTGGTCTTGCGGCGCTAAAGCCTGTAAGGATGCTCTGACCGATTGTGCCTTCGTTGGCTGTGCCGCCCCTTTTATCTTTGGTAATAATCTCTAATTCGTATTTTGTTCTTTCATAAATTTTTTTCGACGACAAATCAATAACAGGGGTAATATCTTCATTGTAAACAATTAAATTAGGGCTTTTTTCGCCGTCTTCAAATGCAAAATTTTCAGCAAGGTTTTTGGTTTTTTTGCGTACAACGGCCAAATTCGCGTAAAGCTCAGCGCTTTCCAAGAATTTATTGATTGACGAGTATGTCTTTGCAAGGCTTATTGCGGCTTTTTCATCGTATGGATAGATGGAAAGCAGTTCTTCAAGCGTTGAAATGGTTTCTCCATGTTTTTGTTCGTTAATGTAGGCTTCGGCTTTTGCGTGGAGCGCCGCGGTTTTCGCAAGCCTCGCGTTAACGTCTTTAAGGGCGGCGTCGACAAGGCCGTGATACGGGCTTTGCGCTTTGCAGTCATTTAATGTTTTAACGGCGGAGTTAAGCTTTTTACCGGCAAGAAGCCCCGCGCCTTGTTCGTATAACGCCGCGCCTGCCTTTTCCTCGCGTTCAACTTCTTCTTTTCTTGCCGGGGCTTCGGGGTAAACGCTGTCAAGGCTCAGCGTTTTAGAGTAGAGTTTGCCTGCCTCGCTCCAGTTTTTTTTGAACCTGAATTGCTCGGCCTCCGCAAAACTCTTTTTAGACGCGAAGATTCTCTCTTCGTTTTTTTTCAGCATTTCGTCTATTTGCGGATGAAAGGGGTCATAGGCCTTGGCCTCCTGAAAAACATTGAGGCTGGCGCGGATTTTTCCGGCGTTGTATAGCTCCATGCCGGAGGCGAAGAGCCCTTCGTCTTTATTGCGCTCGTTTATGGCCACCTGCTTCTTGCCGTAGGCCGCTATGAAGTTCCGGTTAAGTTTTATCGCTTTGTCAAAGGACTTGATTGCCGCGCGCCAATTTTTTTCATTTAAGTAGGCAACGCCCTGAGTGAAAGATGAATCCGCTTTTTTTATGCCGTCGTCTTTACGGCTTTGGGTTTTTTGAAGCGCTTCGCGGATGTCCGTGTTTTCAGGGTCAAGTTCAGCGGCCTTTTGCAGTAAGTTTATGGCTTTGTTTATTTCGCCGTTTTCAGCGCTCGAGAGCGCTTCGCGGTAGTATCTGTTCGCCATAACTTTCTTGGTCTCTTTGTACTGGCTGGCGTTTACTGCTTTTGACAACCCGCGAGGTTCATTCTTTTCCGCCTTTTGGTAAACCTCCAGCGCTTTTTCATAATCCTTGGTTTGGTAAAGTTTATTGGCGTCATTCCACATTGAGGCGCACCCCAATAGCGAAAAAGACAACAAAAACAGTATGAAATGCCGAAGTTTCACAGATTATCACCTCCAGTGTTTAATCGGAATTGTGTGGAATTTATATGCAGACTTTCTTGGTTGTTATGAAAACTATATACGAACTTTTTTATATCGTCAAGTTTTGACGCTTTTTAGTTCTTTCAAGGCTATTATTGACGCCGCTGTGCGGTTTTCCACGCCAAGCTTATGGGTAGATATGCTCCAGATGGATTCTGACGGTGCCGAGAGATATGTTTAATATGCCTGCCACGTCCGCGTTGGTCTTCCCCTGCGCCACCCAAAATAGTATTTCCGATTCCCTCGAAGTAAGTTTTGACTTTGCTTTTTCCGTGTTTCGCGGCCGCGGAGTAATCTTGTTTTTAAGCGTTTGCACTGCCTTCGCATTATTATAGGCCTGTGTTATGTGAGGGCCAAGCAGGTTAAGCAGTAAGCGCTCTTGTTCTGAAAAATCTCTTTTGCCGCGGTTAAAAGTAATTCCGGTGGTAACTGAGCCGATGCCTGATACCTGCATGAGCATTTGATATTCAATGCCGTACTTCTTGTAAAACTCATTGTAGAGCGCGAGCCTTTGAAATTGTTTGTTGGTCAATAAATCTGAAATCTTCACCGCAGACGCGCTTTAAAGAAACGCGCAAGCGCGTCTTGATAGGGATGCTTCGTTGACCGACGCGGATAGGGCGCGCATAAAAGCGCAAGTGGAAGAACTAAACAAACTTGACGAGGAACGCCGGGAACAGGAATTCATCAAGAATAATACGCCCCGGTGGGAGCGTGAGGCTAAAGAAAAAGCTGAAAAAGCGGAAAAACAAAAAGTCGACTCGCAAAAAGCCTCAGACATGATTAAAAAAATGAATGCCGAGTTGGAAGCCAGTAAGGTGTCGGTTTTTTCTAAGGCGTTTATGTATGTGGGAAAGCTTGTTTTTTATGACGCGCTTAATGCCGTGATACCAGAATCGTTTTATGATTTTGATAAAACGCCGATGATGAAATAGCGAAGCGCAATGATTGGAAGAGCAGGAAGGAAGATGTCATTTTAAGTGGTAATGCGTATATTGTGCCGTCAGGAGGAATCCAAACAGGGATAGCTAACTCATGACGGCACGGCAGTGTACATGATCTGGTTTTAATTTCCCACTTTTCTAAAGGGGAAAGAAGGAGGGATTATGAATTGGTTATTATTTTATAATCTCCCCATGCCCCTGTTTGAGAGAAGAGTGGTGCTACATAAAAAAATGAGCTTCATTTCTTTAAAAGCCCTTCAATAAGCGCGGAATTTTCAGCGTCCATCCAGTTCGTTCCGCCGTCTTTTATCGCGGCAATTAAACCGTCTTTGCCTATTACAAAAGCCTTGGGCGCCGCGAGCACCTCATACGCCTCGGCGACAAAGCCCGTGTCGTCGCGTATTTTCCTGAACGTGTAGCCCTTCTTTTCAAGCAATTCAATTACATTGCCA
>SCQA01000275.1 GCA_004298725.1 bacterium | reverse complement strand
TGTCAAAACGCCTATGGCGCTAAATTGCACCCCGAGGCTCTTGGAAAGACGGGCCAAATCGCGGGCTTTTGACTCAGGCGACGTAAAGAGGAGTTCGTAGTCTTCTCCGCCTGATAACGCAAGCGAAATGTTATCCGCCCTTTTGGCAAGGTATGTTTTAAATTCAATTGATAAAGGTAGCCTGTCTGTAAAGACTTCAGCTCCGGCGCCGCTTTCTTTGCAGAGCCTTTTCAAGTCAAGCAGTAAGCCGTCGCTTATGTCCATCATGGCGGTCGCGAGTTTTTTTCTCGCAAGCGCTTGGCCTTCTTTTACGCGGGGCGTTGGGTCAAGGTGTTTCATTACGGCTTTTTTAAAGGGCCCTTTCATAGCAGAGCGCCCGCGCTTTTTTAGTGCTCTAAGGCCGAGGGCGCTGTCGCCGAGCGTTCCTGTAACGTATATTATGTCGCCCGCTTTGCCGCCGCTTCTGTAAATCACCTCGTTTTTTCCGGCTTCGCCAAAAACAGTGGTTGAGAGCATGTTGACGCCGGCTTTGGCCGTGTTGCCGCCGGCAAGGGCTATGCCGTGTTCTTTTGCCGAGGCGGATAAGCCCGTGTAAATGCCGTCAATGAACTTTTTTGGCGTGTTTGGTTTAAGCGCTATTGACACAAGAAAAAATAGCGGCTTGCCGCCCATGGCGGCTATGTCGGAGAGTGAAATGGCAAGACTCTTTCTGCCGAGAAGAATTGGCTCGGCCCAGCGCATGTCAAAGTGCGTACCCTGTATAAGCGAGTCGGTCGTGGCAAGGAGAACATGGCCCGGCTTGTGTGTTGTTACGGACGTATCGTCGCCGATGGCTTTTATAAGGCCGGCTTTGAGTTCGCAAAAACGGCCGGAAATGCGGCTGATAAGCTTGTCTTCGCCGAGGTCTTTAAGAAGCATTAAGGCCTTGCGTGTTTTCCGCCATGTTTTTTGAGCTTTTTAATTTTAACATGGGGCGGGGCTGTTCTTGTTTTATGTTTTTTACGAAACATGATGTCAACGACTTCATCCATGTGTTTTACGGGAATGAAAGTCAGCTTTTGCCTCATGTCTTTTGGAATTTCTTCAAGGTCTCTTTTGTTTCTCTCAGGGATGATAATGGTTTTTATGCCGGCCCTGAGGGCCGCAAGGCATTTTTCTTTTATGCCGCCTACCGGAAGCACTCTGCCGCGAAGCGTAATTTCGCCGGTCATGGCCATGTCTTTGCTTACCGGAGCCTGCATCAGCGCGGATATGAGGGAGGTGGCCATGGTTATTCCGGCGGACGGGCCGTCTTTGGGTATGGCGCCTGACGGCACGTGTATATGTATGTCAAGCTCTTTAAAGTCGCCGTCGATATTAAGGTCTTTCGCCCTTGAGCGCGCGTAACTGAGCGCGGCTTGCGCGGATTCCTTCATTACGTCCCCAAGGTGTCCGGTAAGCGTAATTTGCCCCTTGCCCTTCATTATGGTTGTTTCTATGTATAGTATCTCGCCGCCGACGGGCGTCCACGCAAGGCCGGTTGTAACGCCTACTTCGTCTTTTTCCTGCCCGTCTTCAGGCAGGAACCTCGGCACGCCGAGGAATTCATGCAGGTTTTGAGACGTAATTACGTTCGCGCCCTTTTTGCCTTCCGCGACTTTTCTCGCTATCTTTCTGCAAATGGAGGCTACCTCGCGTTCCAAGTTTCTAAGCCCCGCCTCCCTTGTGTATTCGGATATAATCTGTTTTATGGCTCCGTCCGTTATTTCAAGAAGCTTTTTAGTCAGGCCGTGCTCTTGCAATTGGCGCGACACTATGAATTTCTTGGCAATGGCTGTTTTTTCTTCCTCGGTGTAGCCGGGCAGATTTATTATTTCCATCCTGTCTTTTAGCGGCTCAGGTATGGGGTCGGCCATGTTGGCGGTTGTTATGAACATGACCTTCGAGAGGTCGAACGGAACGTTCAGGTAGTGGTCGCTGAACGCGTAGTTTTGTTCCGGGTCGAGGACTTCAAGCAATGCCGATGACGGATCTCCGCGAAAATCCATGCCTATCTTATCAATTTCATCCATCATGAAAACAGGGTTTACGCTTCCCGCCTGTTTTATGCCCTGAATTATGCGCCCGGGAAGCGCGCCTACGTATGTTCTTCTGTGTCCGCGTATTTCGGCTTCGTCTTTTATGCCGCCAAGCGAGATCCTGACGAATTTTCTGCCCATTGCCTTGGCTATTGATTTGCCGAGCGAAGTCTTGCCCACGCCCGGAGGGCCGACAAAGCAAAGTATCGGGCCTTTGGTCTTTTTCTGGAGCTTTCTTACTGCAAGGTATTCAAGTATCCGCTCTTTTATCTTTTCAAGGTCGTAGTGGTCCGAGTCGAGCACTTCTTTCGCTTTTTTAAGGCTTATCGCGTCATTAGTGGATTTGCTCCACGGCAGGTCAATCAGCCACTCAAGGTACGTCCTTATAAGCGCGGCTTCCGCCGCGTCCGGGTGCATCATTTCAAGGCGCTCCGCCTGCTTGAAAGCCTCTTTTTCAACGTCAGGCGGCATCTTTACTTTTTTAATCTTCTTCTTAATTTCTTCCATTTCTTCGGCAACCTCTTCTATGTCGCCGAGTTCGTTTTTTATGGCGCGCATCTGTTCGCGAAGGTAATACTCTCTCTGTGACTTGTCCATCTCCTCTTTGGCCTGAGACTGTATTTTGGCTTGCATCTGCGAAACCTGAAGTTCCTTTATAAGGTATTCGTTCACCTTCTCAAGGCGCTTGACCGAGTCAAGCGTTTCAAGGACGGACTGCGCGTCTTCTATCTTCAGGCCGAGGTTTGAAGCCACGAGGTCCGCCATTCTGCCCGGGTCAACGATGTTGTCGATGACCATCATAACTTCCTGAAACGCGGCCTTGCCGTATGACGCGAGCTTTTCAAGCTGTTCCCTTACGTTTCTCATTATGGCTTCAACTTCAAGGGGCGGCTCGGTAACCACGGTCTCCTTAACTTTTGTCACGTTTACTATGTACGACGGCTTTGTCTGCGCGAAACTTTCGGCCTTTGCCCTTGAAAGCCCCTGCACGAGTATCTTTATTCTGCCGTCGGGAAGTTTCAGCATGCGCATTATCATGCAGACCGTGCCGGAGGTGTATATGTCCTCGGGGTCCGGGTCTTCTTTTGTTATGTCTTTTTGCGTGGAAGCGAACACAAGCCTGTCTTTGGTAAGCGCCGCGTCAACGGCGTTTATGGAGCGTTCTCTTCCAACGAAAAGCGGCACAATCATGAACGGGAATATGACGACGTCGCGTATGGGCAGAAGCGGCAGGGTTTCTGGTATTATAAGCTCGCCGCTGTCTTTCTTTTCAGCGCTTACGGCTGTAGCTTCGTCAGTTGTGGGGTCATTCTTTTTATCGTCAGCCATTTTGGCCTCCGCCGTAGTTATTTGCGGCCCCGGCGTTTATGCCGCCGCGCGGGCTTGAAACTTTATTCGGATTCTATGGGGACGCGTTTAGAGTGCGCCCGTTTGTCTTCCACGCGCGGCACGGTAATCGTGAGTATGCCGTTTTTGCACACTGCCCGTATCTGCGACGTGTTTACCGGAAACGGTATATCTATAACGCGGCAGAGCCTTCCGAAGCTCCGCTCCATACAGACGTAATTCACTTTTTCGTCGTCGAAGCATTCATATTTAAGCGCTCTTATGGTAAGAGTGTTCTTTACGATAGTAATTTCAATATCCTCTTTTCTTATGCCCGGCAGTTCCACCTCCACGGTGAAGAGCCCAGGCGTGGAGAATATATCAACGTTGGGCACGTGCGTTATGTGCTCTCCGCCGCTTAGCGCCTCCACTTCTTCCGGGCTTTCGTTTGAAAGGCGCGTTATGCCGCTCATTTCGAAGGCCATAATGGTTGACGGAGGTTTTTGCGATGCCTTTGCCACGTTACACTTTTAGCCCTTTAAGGAATTTTTTGAAGTCGCCCTGCATATCCTTTCGTTTAAGCGCGAAGGCTACGTTGGCCTTTAAAAACCCGAGTTTGTCGCCCGCGTCATAGCGCGTTCCTTCAAACTCATAGGCGTAGATTTCTTCGGTCTTAAGGAGACCTTTTAAGGCGTCAGTAAGCTGTATTTCTCCGCCTCTGCCGGGCTTGGTGTTGTCAAGCGCGCCGAATATGCCGGGCGACAGTATGTACCTTCCTATTATAGCAAGGTTTGACGGCGCCGCATTCTTTGGTTTTTCAACGAGGTCGGTTACTTTGTAAACCCCGGGGGCGACTTTATGCCCCTTTATTATTCCGTAAAGGTGCGCTTGTGATTTCGACACGCGTTCCACCGC
>SCQA01000274.1 GCA_004298725.1 bacterium | reverse complement strand
GTAAGCCTTGTTACCGATGAAGCCGCGTTGTTGGTATGAAGCGTTGAAAAAACAAGGTGCCCGGTAAGCGCGGCCTGCACGGCGTTATCCGCAGTTTCTTTATCCCTTATTTCACCCACCATAATTATGTCCGGGTCCTGCCTCAGTATGGTTCTGATGCACCCGGCAAAGTCCACGCCGATTTGCGGCTGAACCCCCACCTGATTAAACTCCTCCACGACCATTTCTATCGGGTCTTCCACCGTTACCACGTTCATCTCAGGCGTTGAAAGCGTCTTTAACGCGGAGTAAAGCGTCGTTGTTTTGCCGCTTCCGGTGGGGCCGGTAACGAGGATTATGCCGTAGGCGCGCTTTAAAAACGAATCGAATACCTCGAACTCCTTGTCTGAAAATCCAAGGTCTTTAACATCCTGAAAAAGCACCTCCGGGTCGAAAATTCTAATGACAATCTTTTCGCCGAACGCCGTCGGAAGCGTTGACACCCTCAGTTCAATCTCTTTATCCTTAAATGCCGTCTTTATTCTTCCGTCCTGCGGCTTTCTCTTTTCCGCTATATCCATTCTTGAAAGCATCTTTATGCGCGACACCATCGAAGGATGCACGGCCCTCGGAATGGTATGTATCGGGTGCAGGACGCCGTCTATCCTGAACCTTACCAGAGACTTTTCCCTTTTAGGCTCAATGTGTATGTCGCTTGCCCGCTGGTCGTACGCGTAGTGAAGCAGGTATTCAACGGCGTTTACCACGTGCTGGTCGGTCGCCTCCAGCTCCACCGCGCCCTTTAACTTGACGTACTGTTCAAGCGTGCCGATTTCGGTTGAAGTGTGCGCCTCTTTTTCCGCGGCTGAGACTGAATACCTGAAACCGTAGAATTCTCTTACAATCTTCAATATGTCGGACTTCGAGCAGAGCACCAGAGAAAACTTCATCTTCCTCGTGCTCTTGAGATTTTCAACCCCTTCAAGGTTGAAAGGGTCGGCCACGGCAAGCGTAACCACTCCGTCTTTTTCGGCTATCGCCACGACAAGATACCTTTGAGCGAACGGCCTCGGCACGTAAGACGTTACAATGTCCGGGTTGAGCTTTAACGGATCAAGTTTCATATAGGCAAGGCCGGCGTCAGCGGCAATGGCCTCGGTTATCATGTCTTCCGTGATAAGCCTGTCGCCGGCCTTGCCTGTCTTTATATTCAAAGACGCTATTACCTCGGCTGGAAAGACCGCTTCGCCCAGCGTATGCACCTTTTTAGACGAATAAAACGCCTCGTGCGACTTTTTAAGGCGCGCCCGCTGGGCGTCGCCTTTTATGAATATTTCACGCACTTCGGCATCCGTTATTAAGCCCGCCTTTTTAAGCACGCCGGCAGTGTACTCTATAGTCATGGCTTTTTTTATGGGCGCGTCAATCTTCATGTCTTTCATATTTACCGCTCCGGTTCCGTATGCGCGTCTGCGGCCTTTTCCTTGCCTGCTGAAATGGCAGTGGCTATTTCAGTCTCTTGCTCTTTTTGCCTTACGGATGAAAGCATCTCCGCAAGAAGCAGGTTTGTCCGCTCCTGCTCCTGCAGGAGCTTTTTAATAAGCCCCTTTGTACCGAATATTGAAAACGGCATGGCTATCCAGAGTATCGCTATAACGCCGCCAGCCGTTATAAAAAAAAGAATCAGCGCGGCTATGATTATATAATAATATCCGTCTGCTGGAATCAAAGATGTCTCCGCTTAAAGCGCCGAACAAGCAGTCTCAACTTATGTTGCTCATTCCGTTTATATTCTCTTTAGTAACCGATAATCTTTTATATCTTCGTTAATACGACTTGCAAGTTTATCCCACGAAATCTTTTCCTGTACGGCTGTTTTCATATTTTTCAGGGTAACGACCCCCTGCTAGATCGGAAGAGC
>SCQA01000030.1 GCA_004298725.1 bacterium | reverse complement strand
CGCGTACGGGGTGCGCCAATGGGCGTTGAACTGGCAACCGAAGCCATTGATAGTTTAGGCAAAGTTTTAGTAATAGACGACGACATGACGAACTCTGTCATTGTCGCCGATATTTTGCGCGGGTACGGCTATGAGACGCGTTATGTGGCCTCCGGCGCGGACGGCGTGGGCATGGCCGGCAAGTGGAACCCGGACGTGATACTGCTTGACCTTCTCATGCCGGTAATGGACGGGTATGAGACGTGCGCGAGGATACGGGAGCTTAACAACAGTCCGAGGCCGTCGGTAATAGTCGTTTCAGCAAAATATGATAAGGGAAGCATAGTAAAGGCGCTTTCAAGCGGGGCTGACGACTTCATAACAAAGCCGGTCAACGAGGCCGAGCTTGTTGAAAGGATACGGGCACAACGCCGGATAAGCGGCTTTTATACGGATATGGAACAGGACACGAAAAATCTTGAAAAGATAGTGGAAATTACCGGCGCGATATCCTCCACGCTCGACCCTAATGAAGTGCTTAAAATCGTCGTTTCAAAGGTGGCGGAGGCCATGGGGGCCATGCGCTGTTCGCTTGTTCTAATAGTAAGCCCGCAGGAGGCGTATGTGCTCGCCTCGCACGACAACCCGGAGGTAAGGGATTTAAGGATAGACTTAAACCGCTACCCCGAGATAAAAGAGGCGATAGCCTCCAAGAAGGTATTCACGCTTGACAACATGGCCAGTAACCCGATAATGGACCCGGTGAAGGAAAGCGTAACCAAATTGAAGGACATGAGCGTACTGATAGCGCCGATAGTCTTTGACGACGAGGTGCTTGGCACGGTATTCTTGCGCGCGAGAAGAAAGAATGGCTTTAGCAGTAAAGAAAAGGATTTTTGCAGAATAGTCGCTAATACGGCGTTCCACGCCATAAGAAACGCAAGGCTCTTTGAGAAGATTTTAATTGAAAAAGAACGCTTGCGCGAGATGGCTATAAAAGATTATCTTACCGCGCTATACAACCACAACTTTTTTTATACGAGGCTTGAAGAGGAGTTTGAAAGGGCGGTGCGCTATGAATTGCCGCTTGCCCTTATTATGATGGATATAGACGACTTTAAGCGGATAAACGACACGTACGGCCACAGGGTCGGCGACAACGTATTAAAAGACATGGCGGCCATGATAAAGATGGCAGGCAGAAAAACCGACATTGTGGCGCGTTACGGCGGCGAGGAATTCGCAGTTATACTGCCGCATACCGCGATAGAGGGCGGCTCGGAAGAAGCCGAACGGCTGAGAAGCCTTATTGAGGGGCACACTTACGCCGGCCTTTTAAAAGATAAAATAACCGTCAGCCTGGGCGTTGCCGCGTACCCGGCTCCAGGCATTATGAATGCCGGAGACCTCGTAACCCGCGCGGATAATGCCTTGTACAGCGCAAAGCGCGCCGGTAAAAACTTGGTTGTTGTTTGCGACGGCAAAGAAGACAAGTAAAGTTTTACCTCCTTCTTCCGATTCATCCCAAGGTTCTTTGTAAAAAAACTTGAAATTGCATTGTAAAGCGTTGTCACGGGCTTCCTCTTTACCGGAATGGCCAATGGCCAACATGCCACTGGACGGGGATTGATATATCTCCGGCTGACGGTCTTGGCTTCGGATATGCCGCTACGGGGCGCTCACCGTCCGTTTTTTACAGGAGTGAGTACGTACCATACGAGTTCGGCTTATCTGAGAAATAGTGTGAGAGGTTTTTACGCGGTTAGTATTGAAATTTACGCGTCATCTTTTATCGGCAGGAAATCTTTCTCTCCGAGCAGGTGGATTATCCCTCTCAGTAAGAAGTTGTTATCAAATCTGATGAAATATTTTCTTGTGCCTTCTGTAACGGGTTTAAGCATTTTTTTATCTTTCAGTCTGCCGATGTTCCGTGAAATCTCCGAAGATTCCTTACCGGAAAAGATATCTTTCAAATCCGCCGCCCGAAGCACCTTTTTTTCAATGGCTTTTTTCATAATCTTTGCTTCCACGTCCGTAACAAGCCTTCTTTCATGTGAATAATTGATTGCTGGCAATAATATTTCGCGTTTTAAATAATCGTAATCAAGCAGGCGGTCAATCTTCTCAATCTCGTCCTTTAGTCCTTTTAATACATACTCGCACCAGCCTAAAATGTCTTCGCTGTTGCCGGTATCAGCCAATGAAAGATAACGATAATAATTCGTACGATTACTGCAAAAAACAGCCGTAGGGTTTAGTATTCTGTTTTGATCTATATTAAACCCTTGTTTCACAAGCATTGCGTAGGTAATGAGGCGGACCGTCCGGCCATTGCCATTAGTAAAAGGATGTATCCACAAGAAACGGTGATGCGCGATGGCAACTTTAAGCAAGTCGTATTTGGCATCATTCGTGCGGTTGATTAACGTGAACAATTCTTCCATGTATTGTTCAATCAGAATCGGCTCAGGAGGCTTGTGTGCTGACTTGGTAATGCTGACGGATTTGGTGCGGTAAAGGCCCGGTGTATGGTCGCCCTCGCCATTTGGCGGCGGCAGAAGCCCTTCGACTATTTTCTTATGCAATTCACTGACAAATGCGCGGTTGAAATTAGCGTCTTGGACACTTTCATCTATAAATGCCATTGCTTTTTCTATGTTTAAGATTTCACTGATACTGGGATTTGAAGGCGGCAGTTCGGTCAACTTGGTTTCTATGTATTCCGCGAGGGTAGTATTGTTCCCTTCTATTCGCGCAGAGCCTATGCTTTCAAGGGTATGAAAAATATGTTTGAGCTGAAAAAAAACAGCAGGAGGGGTGGAACCAGTTAACAGTCTTCTTCTGCGCAGGTGGTCAAGCTCAATAATGAGGTCGGTTAAGGATGACCCAAAATCCGGGGCGACTAACTTTAAATCATAGTGCTTGAAGATGGGTTCCATTTTTTCAAACCGTTAGAGCAGGATTTAACAAGGTAGCCCTTAAGGATTTAACATGTATACCATAAAAGCTATGTAAATCAAATGCAATAATAAGTATTTCACAAATAGATATTTGCAAACAGCAAGGCGACATTTTACTTATAGACCGAAAAAAAGCGAGCAAAAGGATTGGTTTTCTTTTAGTTTTGTAGGATAGGTACCGCCCACCGGTTACATTATTTATAAACCGGCATTTTGGTGGGCGGTGCTCATCCTACGAAATTAATCATATCCCTTTCGACAAAAAAATCTCATAGAGCTTGCCGACAGCCGCGATTGTTTTTTTAATGCCGTTGTTATTGTCTATTACATAATCCGCCTTGGCTTTTTTTTCTTCAATCGGCAGTTGGGCTGATATTATCCTTTTTGCCATTGCTTCATCAATTGCTTCCCTCTTCATAAGGCGTTTTAGTATTTCAGCCTCGTTTGCATAGACAACGACAGTCTTGTCCATTTCCTTGTCAAGGCCTGTTTCAAAAAGAAGAGGGGCTACCACCACGACAACGGCGTGTGTTTTTTTGCGCTCGACAACCTCTTCTCTGATGCGCTCTCTGATGGCCGGGTGAGTAATTTCTTCAAGGGTTCTCAGCTTGTTTGAGTCCGCAAATACGATTCTGCCAAGGGCTTTCCTGTCGACTTCTCCGCTACTGTTTAAAATGCTCTTACCGAATTCACGAATGATTTCGCCGTACGCCGGAGCGCCTCTAACGTATATTCCCCTTGAAATAACGTCCGCGTCGACAATGCCCGCTCCGAGCCGCCCAAGCTCGTCTGAAACAAGGCTTTTGCCGGTAGCCACGCCGCCTGTAAGGCCGATTAACATAAGGGAACCTTTGATTTATACTTTTCCGCAGTCAAAAGGTATCGGGTATCAATTCTGAGATGTCTTTTCCTCACCTTTACCCCTCACCCTACCCTCTCCCTCAAGGGGAGAGGAGAAAAAAAGAAATTAATCAGACCTTCCATTAGCTCTTAATCCTTTATGAGCATTATGAAACTCAGTTGCCTGCCTGTCGCGCCGTTTTCCTGTCTGTAGGAAAAAAAAGTATTAGTCTCGCAAGAAGTGCACGGCGCGTCACGCTCGATATTTTCAGGCCTGACACCGTTTAAGACAAGCCTGCTTGAGTTGGCTTTGCCGATGTCAAGGCGAAGGCAGTTGTCTTTATTTGTAAAGTAATCATTAGCGGTATTTCCGAAGGCCGCTGTGAACTTCTCATGTAAATCTTTACCCACGGTATAACAACACGGCCCGATGTACGGACCAAAGGCCGTTAAAACGTTCTCTGCTTTTGAGCCGAACCTGCGTTGCATGGCGTTAAGGGTTTTTACTGAAATGTCTTCAAGCGTGCCTTTCCATCCGGCGTGCGCCGCGCCGATAGCTTTATTAACAGGGTCGTAAAAAAGCACTGGCATACAATCCGCCGTGAGTATGCCGAGCGGCACGTTGTCAAGTTTTGTTATAACGGCGTCCGCGTCATATTTTTTCAAGTCAGAAATATCAATTAGTTCAATTACAGAGCCGGCGTGCACCTGATTCATGGTAAAGAGGTTTGAAAGCGCGCCGGAGCGAAGCGATAAGCCGGCAGTTAACAGCCGGGTATTACGCGCGATATTTTCAGGCGGGTCCGTTCCCTTGCAATCAAAGTTAAGAGAGGAAAACGGAGGCAGGCTTACGCCGCCCGTTCTTGCGAGAAACCCGTGCATAACGCCGTTTTTTTCAAGGCTCGCTGAGAAGAAGCGTTTTATGTTGTTTGTTGAAGAAATTTTTAGCAAGTTCCGTCCAGAAAATCTATAAGCTCTTGCATGTCTTGGGGAACTTCCGCTATGAATTCCACGCGTTTGCCTGTTGCCGGGTGCGTTACTTCAAGCGAATACGCGTGCAACAGCTGGCGTTTAACGCCCTTGATTTTGTCAAGCGCGGTTTTTGAAAGTTCGGGCCTTGCTTTTTTCAGGCCGTAGGTTTTGTCCCCGACGACAGGGTGGTTTATGGCGGAAAGATGAACTCTTAACTGATGCGTTCTGCCGGTTTCAGGAGTAAGCTGGATAAGCGTCAGGCCGGGGTAGCGTTTCAGCACGCGCCAGCGCGTAAGCGCGGTTCTTGATTTTTGCGCTCCGGTGGACATTTTTTTTCTGTGAGTGGAAGAGCGTCCTATGGGCAGGTTAATTATTCCCTCGTCATTTTTTACGGCGCCCCAGACAACGGCGCGATACGTTTTTAAAGCCGAGTGTTCTTTAAACTGACGGGCAAGGTTTTTGTGGCTGTGGTCGTTTTTGGCTATTATAATCGCGCCGGTGGTGTCCATGTCAAGGCGGTGAACTATGCCCGGCCTGTCAGGGCCGCCAACCGTGGAAAGAATTTTGGTGTGGTTTAAAAGCGCGTTTACAAGCGTATTGCCGGTTCGCCCGGCGCCCGGGTGCGCCGGAAGGCCGGCAGGTTTGTTAACGACTATTATGTCGTCGTCTTCATGGATTATAGAGAGCGGTATGGCTTCAGGCTTGGGCGTTTCATGGGTTGATTTTTCAAGTTCTGCGTTAACGGTATCGCCGGGCCGGAGGGCGTAGCCCGCTTTAACGGCTTTGCCGTTTACAAGCACGCGGTTTTTTTCAATAAGGCTTTTTATTGACGAGCGAGTAAGGCCGAGGCTTATTGACAGAAAAACGTCAAGGCGCTCCGCGTTGTTTTTTTCAGGGATTATTATGGTGTGGCGTAAACTCATTTGAACTTCAGCCGACAGCGCGTGTTTAGTTGTAGCCGCTACGCGACAGAGCGTGTACGGAAAGGCCTACCAGATATCGGACTTTATTGTGCCGTATCTTTT
>SCQA01000029.1 GCA_004298725.1 bacterium | reverse complement strand
ATTGTAAATTGTTTTACCTGCCGTCAGGAGAAACACCTGACGGCACAGGCACCTGCCTTATGCACGGTTCATCTTCTATAACGAGCAATTTTTTACGCGTTGATTTTACACCATGAGCCACATACAACCGCGGCCACCGCGCTACTCCCGCGCGCTCGCGCGCTCGTAAATTCTCTGTTTTATGAAAAGGTCGACTATCTCCGGGTCGAGTTGCGCTCCGGCCACCCTTTTCATCTCCTTCACCGCCTCGTCAGGGGTTAGGCCCTTTCTGTAAGGCCTGTCGCTGCACATGGCGTCGTAGAGGTCCGCAACCGCGATTATCCTCGATGAAAAAGGTATTGCGTTTCCGTGCAAACCCCTTGGGTAGCCGCTTCCGTCGTAGTTTTCGTGATGCGCGCCGGTTATCATGGCCACCTCCTCCATCATGGGTATACCAAGAAGTATCTTCTCGCCTATTTCAGAATGCTCTTTCATGCGCTTGCTCTCTTCCTCGCTAAGCGCCCCTTCCTTATTAAGTATGACTTCGCTTACACCGATTTTACCGAGGTCGTGAAGAAGCGACGCGTACTCCAGAGCGTCAAGCTCCGCCGGCAAAAGCCCGGCGGCCCTGCCGAGCGCTACGCTTAAAGCCCTCATCCTGTTGCAGTGGCCCCTTGTATAACGGTCTTTGGCCTCTATTATTTCGGCAAGAACATTCGCGAACTGCATATTCATTGATTTAAGTATAAGGTAAGCGTCCTGCAAGGCGGCGGTCTTAGCGTCTAATTCTTTAGTTCTTTCCCTAACCTTCTCTTCAAGGTAAAGCTGGTATTCCCTGTTTTCTTTCTCAAGCTGTTTATTTCTAAGAAGAAGGTCTCTGTGGATAAGCGCCCTTCTTATGGCGTTTAGCATGTCGTCCTTCTTGACAGGCTTCATCAGGTAGTCAAAGGCGCCGCGCTTCATTACGTCCACGGCCACGGCAACGTCGGTAAGGCCGGTAAGCATTATGACGGGCACCGCCTCAAAATTCTGTTTGGCAAAGGCAAGCACTTCCGTGCCTTCAATCTCCGGCATTTTTATGTCGCAGATTAAGACTTCGAACGAAGAATTTTTGAGGGCGTCAAAGACACCATGCCCGCCGGAAGACTGTATCACGCCGAAACCTTCTTTCGACAGATGCGTGAACAAAACCTTGCGAATGGACTCTTCATCGTCAATAATGAAAATGCTTCTTTTAACGCCGACTGAGTCAGACACAGCGTCCTGTTGGGTCACTGCCGCTCCTTAAGAGAAGTCGTTTGACATGGCTTTGCCGTAACATATTTATGAGTTCCGCTATTTTACTTAAAATTCTACAATTATTCAATAATAAATGATAAAATAAAAAACAGGTAAAGCGCACGGCCTGTTACTCAGCAACATGCTTTAGCCGCTTCATCCGCGATCAAAAATAAAATGAGACCTTTTATTTCAAACCTGAGCCTTAAAACCAAACTTCTCTTCACTATGGTATCTCTCTGCTTTCTCACCATAGTTTTGCTCTTAATCCTGTACGGCAAAGCTGAAAAAGACCTGTTAGAAGGCGTAAGAAGGCACACGGAAGACCTTTCAACCGCCATACAGATAAGCCTTGAGCAGATGTCGCAATCAAAAAACGAGGCCGGCATGGGAGCATTCAAAGACCTTGCCAAACTCAGGCGAAAAGGCATAAAGGAAATATCGGTAATAAGCAACGTAAGAGAAGTCGTGGCAAGCTCCAACGCAAAGCTCATAGGCAAAAAACTTGACATCAAAGGTGAAACCTTTAAGAACATAGGCAACCTTACCGAATACACCACTACAACCGAAGGGCAGAAGAGATACGACATTCTTTTGCCGGTCGTGGTCGGCAAAGACAGGCTCGGCTATATCCACATAGCCACTGAATTTGAAGACTTTGCCGACATAGCGCTTAAAAACCACAGAAACAGGCTCCTTGCGACCATAGGCATATTTTCCGTAGGAATACTGTTTGCCATATACCTGTCTGAAAATTACACCAAGCCCATACAAAACATAGCCAAAGCCGCGCACAGCGTCGCGCGCGGCGATCTATCGGTGCGGTTGAATTCGGCCAACCTTGACAACGAACTGAGCCTGCTGACTGAAAACTTCAACAACATGGTGCAAAAACTCGGCGAGCACAGAGAGCTTGAAAAACGCCTGAAAGAAGCCGAGCACCTGTCAAAGATAGGCACCCTCGCCTCCGGCATAGCCCACGAAATAAGAAACCCGCTAAACCTCATAAACCTGAGCATTGACCACCTTAGGTCAATAAGCGCGCCCGAAGACGCCGCGAAAAGAGCCTCCTTCATGAGCACGATAGCCAATATCAAATCGGAAATACAGCGCCTTGACGGCATGGTAACCAACTTTCTCAACTTCGGCAAACCCTTAAAGCTTACGTTCGCCCCCGTCTCTATCCCCGCCGTAGTTGACGAAACCGCGGCCTTGCTCTCGGAAGGTTGCGCCGGACAAAAAATACGCCTCGGCGTACATATTGAAAAAGGCCTTCCATCCGTGAACGCCGACTACAAACACATAAAAACATGCCTGCTTAACCTTTTTCTGAACGCCATGCAAGCCATGCCAGAAGGCGGAAAAATTACCGCCGACATATCAAGCGCGGCAAGCGGCGGCATTTCCATAACTGTAAAAGACACCGGCTGCGGCATCGCGCCTGAAAATATGGAAAAGGTTTTTGAACCGTACTTCACCACCAAAGACGCGGGCATAGGCCTCGGCCTTGCCTTTACCAAAAGAATTGTCGAGGAGCATGGCGGGCATATATTCGTGGAAAGCTCCATTGACAGCGGCACGTCCATAACGCTCACTCTGCCGCCGTCACAAGACGCGGATAAAGGGAGGAACGCATGAAAGGCACCATACTCGTCGTTGACGACGAAAAAGGCCAGAGGGAAATACTCCGGGACATTCTCGAAACCGAAGGTTATGACGTCGGCGTTGCATCAGGCGGAGAGGACGCTCTGGGCGCCGTGCAAAAAAACCGCTTTGACCTCGTTATAAGCGACTTGAAGATGCCCGGCATGGACGGAAAAAAGCTTCTTGAAAACATACTGCGCGAAAGGCCGCATATAAGCGTGGCCATAGTGACGGCGCACGGCTCGATTGACTCGGCGGTGGAGGCCATACGTCTCGGAGCCTTTGACTACCTTACAAAACCCATTGACAGGGAACGCCTGCTTATAGTGGCGCAAAAGGCCGTTGAAAAATCCGTTTTGCTGAGCGAAAACCTGCAACTTAAAGAACAGCTTGAAGACCGCTTCAGGCCGGAAGGCATGGTCGGTAACGACAGTAAGATGCGCGAGATATTCCGCATACTCAAAAAAATCGCCGGAAGCTCGGCAACCGTGCTTATTTACGGCGAATCCGGCACGGGTAAAGAGCTTGTGGCAAAGGCCCTGCACTACGGCTCGCCCAGAAGGCAACTTCCGTTTATGGCGATAAACTGCGCGGCAATCCCTGAAAATCTCCTTGAGACGGAACTTTTCGGCTATGAAAAAGGCGCATTCACCGGCGCGTACGCCAAGAACGTGGGGCTTTTCGAAACCGCTGACAACGGCTCTATATTTCTCGATGAAATAGGCGACATGAACATGGCGCTACAAGCCAAGCTTTTAAGGGTATTGCAGGAAAAAGAAATACGCCGCGTGGGCGGTTCCAAACCAATTAAAGTGAACGTCAGAATAATAGCGGCGACCAACAAAGACCTTCAGCAGGAAATAAAACACGGCAGATTCAGGGAAGACCTGTTTTACAGGCTGAACGTAGTCTCATTTAAACTGCCGCCGCTACGCGACAGAAAAGTGGACATACCGGAACTTATAGGCCACTTCATAAAAAAGGCCAACAAGGCTTTTGAAAAAAAAGTAAAAGGCGCTACGGACGAAGCGGTAAGCCTTCTTATCAACTACTCATGGCCCGGAAACGTCAGACAACTTGAATCGGTAATGGAACGCGCCGTGCTTCTCAGCGAATCCGACATGCTAAATACAGATAACCTGCCCATGGAAATAACCACAAAACCGATAACGCTCGGCAAGATTGACTTTGAGCTTCCTGATGACGGAATCTCGTTTGAAGAGTTTGAGCACGAGTTAATACTAAAAGCCATGACAAAGTCAAACGGCGTGCTGGGAAAAGCCGCGGCCCTTCTCGGCATGAGCTACAGAACCCTTCAGTACAGGCTCAATAAATTTGAAATAGCGAAAGAGGACTTTACTGCACCAAAAGGTGCAAGCGCTAAACCAAAATGGATAACCAAAGAACCTTCATAAAACCTTAGCAATTCAACCGCTCGTTTTCATTATACTTTTTATTAGTATTTTTTGGCACACTAAATGCATTTAATAAGGTTATCTGACATCATCATAATAAAATTCAAGGAGAGTAGCGATGATGAAAAACTTTATGAAAAGAACCGCCGTAGTTGGTTTCGCGTTGGCGTCGCTTATGTTCGTGGCGGGTTGCGGCCAGCAACTCAAGCAGGAGAACGAACAGCTTAAGGCATCCGTATCCACGCTTACGGAAAAGAACACAAGCCTTGAGAACAAAGTAGCCGGGCTTCAAAAGGAAGTTGAAGATTTAAAATCAAAGGTATCCATCCTTACCGCTGAAAAAGAAGCCGCATTTAAAGAGCTGGAAGCCGCAAAAAAACCATCTGCCAAAAAATCAGCCAAGGCGACTAAAAAGTCCAAAAAGGGCAAAAAGTAAGCTATTGCTTTCAGCCTGAGTAACCTAAGGAAATACAGGGCGCGCCAAATGGCGCGCCCTGTATTTTTTTACACAGCTAAGTCTTGGACTTTGCGTTTTTTGCAAAATCACAACTATACATTTGACTGCGTCCTTTAAACTTGGCAAGCTGAACCAATAACAAAAAATAGACATTTAACAGAACCTCCTATTTTGTAGTATACTATAGGCACAAAAATACATTGCGTCTGAATGATATAAACAAAAGCTAAAGGCGCAAAACAACATAAGGCGAGCGATTAAGCGCACGTTTAACCGCGCTAAAGTAACAAGCCTGAATACTCACGCAAAGAGCATGGGCCGGGCAACACTGCAGATGCCGTTTTTTGAAAAAAATTAAGGCGGGTATCTCTCTTTACAAAATTTAGAAAGTGCCATTTTGAAATTCGCCTTATTGCTCTATCGCCCTGCTATCGGATAAAACAGCAACCGCTAATTGCCAAAATTTAAGGAAGCTTTTGAATACTATACAATGCCCCTCATGCGCCTACTCCGGTAACATCGACCTGACGCGCCTTCCTGAAAAAGGCGTAACCATCGAGTGTCCAAGGTGCAAAGCCCAGCTCCGCGTCGGGAAAAACGGAATGATTACGCCGTCTCAAAAGACAATTCCACCGCGCCATGACACAATTAAAACAAGCAACGAAACCGCTCCCGGGAAAACAGGTGCCACTGCCGCTGAAATAAGCGCGCCTTCATTCCACGGCACTGGCAAAGATCTTTTCGGCATATTCATAATAAACATACTGCTCGGCATCGTTACCCTTGGCATATACAAATTCTGGGGCAAAACAAAAATAAGAAGGTACCTTTACAGCCAAACGGAGCTGATGGGCGAAAGGTTTGCTTACCACGGCACCGGTAAAGAACTTTTTATCGGCTGGATTAAGGCCATGATAATACTCGTTACAGCTTATTTTGGCATGGTTCTTCTCACACGCTACGTAAGCCGGTTTTTCGTTCTTATTCTTCCGCTTGCCATGCCTTTTGTAATCGCGTTTATAGTCGTGGCGTCAACGCGCTACCGCCTTAGCAGGTCTTCGTGGCGGGGCGTGCGCTTCTCATTTCGCGGCTCGACACGGAAGGCCATCCTCATATACGCAACCGGATACTTTCTTGTCGCAGTCACGCTCGGCCTCTACATTCCTTTTTTTCATGTAAAACGGAAAAAATTCTGGCTTGAGAACGCGTACTACGGGAACTCAACCTTTGAATACAACGGAAACGGACGGAAAATTCTAAAAAATATGTGCCTTTCGTGGATCTTAACCCTGCTTACGCTCGGCATTTACGGCTTCTGGTTTTCCGCCAAGCTCGACCGGTACGACTGGGCTAACACGCGCTTTGAAAGCCTTTGCTTTGAATCCACCGAGACAGGCCAAAGCCTTTTCGCGCTTTACTTAATAAACATCCTTCTTATAATCTTCACAATAGGCCTTGCTACGCCTTGGGTAATGACTCGCACGCTAAAGTATAGAACAGAACGGCTTATTACCCGGGGCGCGATTGATTTTGAAAAGATAAAACAGGACGCGCGAACATCTAAAACTCTCGGCGAAGGTTTCGCCGACGCGCTTAACATTGACGCAGGGCTTATTTGACGCGCCGCTACCCGCAAGCTGATGCTCACACACTGGCAAGGACAATACCTCGACGGCAAAACCGCTTTAAGCAAAAGCGCGCGTGTAACCGTTGCGCCAAGCGGTCTTGACATAGCGCCTGAAGGCCAAAAACAATTCTTCTGGCCGTTTGAAAAAATTACGCAAACGCAGGGCTTTCATGCGGGCGAAGCCGTGCGGCTTGAAAACGGCATTGAGGCGATAGTCATACGCGACGCCGCATTTCTTTCAGCGCTTCAAAGGCTTTCAAGTAATCACCGCGCCAAATTCCACGACCCGCGCACGCGCCAAAAACGCGCCATTTACATAGCAGTGGCGCTTGTAACGGCCATAGCTGTGGTTGCTTCAATTTATCTTTGGGGCATAGAGGCCGCTGGGAATGCCGTGGCCGGCCGCGTCCCCATTGAGTGGGAGGAAAAGCTCGGCAACGCAGTAGCTGATTCCATTATCCAAAAAGCCCCGTTATGCAAGGGCAAAAACGTCGCAACCGCAATTAACGAAATAATGCAACGGCTCTCAGGCGCGGCTGAAAGCCCGTATAAATTCAACGTCTCGGTAGTGCAAAGCGAGACAATAAACGCCATTGCCCTGCCCGGCGGGCGCATTATAGTCTTTAGCGGGTTGCTTGAGCTTACGGACAAGCCCGAAGAGCTTGCAGGAGTGCTCGCGCACGAAATACAACACATAACGAAAAAACACGCCACAAAGGCGATCATACAAAACCTCTCCGCAAACCTTTTGCTTTACGCGGC
>SCQA01000273.1 GCA_004298725.1 bacterium | reverse complement strand
CAGTGTCAAAGGCTTTTGGTTTTGAGATATAGGTTGAAAGCCTTGGCTGTATATGAAAAAAACGGAAAGAAAGATAATGCCGAACACGGGTAAAACACAAAAGAGAATAGACGCTGTCTTTGCCGCGCTGAAACAAAAAAAAGAAAAGGCGCTTATTGCGTTTATAACCGCGGGCGACCCGGATTTTGCCGTTACAAAAGACATAGTATTAACGCTTGAAAAAAACGGGGCCGACATAATAGAGCTTGGCATACCGTTTTCAGACCCGATGGCCGACGGCCCCACCATTCAGGCTTCTTCGGAAAGGGCTTTGAAAAACGGCGCGACTCTTGACGGGGTTTTAAAAACGGTTAAAGACATACGCAAAGCGAGTGAAATACCCATTGTGCTTTTCGGGTACTATAACCCGATATTGTCGTACGGCTTAAAAAAATTCGCCCACGACGCGCGCCTGTCCGGGGCGGACGGCGCGCTTGTGGTTGACCTTCCTCCTGAAGAGGCAGGGGATTTTAAAAAAGAATTAGACAACGTAAATATGGATTTGATATTCCTTCTTACGCCTACAAGCGACGACGAGCGCATGAATCTAGTGGCAAAGAGGGCGTCCGGCTTTATATACTTTGTAAGCGTTACCGGAGTTACAGGCGCGCGCGCGGCGCTTTCCTCGGGCGTGGAAAGCCATGTTAAGAAGATAAAGAGGCATTTTACGGATTTGCCCGTGGGCGTGGGCTTTGGCGTGTCAACGCCGGAGCAGGCCGGGCTAATAGCGCATTTCGCGGACGGAGTTGTCGTGGGAAGCGCCATAATAAATATCATAGCTAAAAATAAAAATACGGATGATATGCTGAAAGAGGTCGGTTTTTTTATTGCTGGTTTGAAAAAAGGCATGAAGCCGCGTTAAGGCGGAAACCGCGGCGGAATTTTTTACACCTGATAAGAATATCAACTTGGAAAATATTGCAAGGTGAAAAAATGGCAAAAAAGGATTATAAAAGCGAACTCAAAGAAATAGAACTTGGCATATACCGCCAGATAGGCGGTGAAGCCGTTAAAAAGGCCCGGACAAGCGTAATCCTTGAGCATCTTCTGGATTACGCTTTGAAGGCCCTTGATAGCTATTCAGGCACAATTTATCTTTACGATAGTGCCACGAAAGTGCTGACTTTCAAGATAGTCAAGGGGCCTATAGCAAAGAAGCTAAAGGGCATGAAGATGCACTCCGGCCATGGTATAGCGGGCCTTGTAGCGAGAACAAAAAAACCGTACATAAGCAACGACCTTGTAAATGACAAAAACTGGTTAGGGCTTAAGTTCGGCGAGACGCACCGCAATGTCATTACCGTGCCGCTTTTAATGAAAAAAAAAGTTATCGGCGTGTTGCAGGTGCTTGACACAAAAAGCAAAAAGCCGTTTACCAAAGATGATTGTAAAATGCTCGTGTCCATCGCGAACCATTTTGCGATGATAATGGAATCCGCAAGCGTTGTTACCGAACTTAGTAGCAGGGTTAAGGAATTTTCAACGCTTCAGGATGTCGGAAGTCTTTTAATATCGACACTTGACCAAAAGGTGGTGCGGTTACGCGCCATGCAAGCCATTACGCGGCTTATGCTTGCCGAGACAGGCTCTCTTCTTATGGTTGACGAAAAGGCGGGAGAGCTTTTCTTTGAGGTCGCCCTTGGAGACGCGGGCGACACGATAAAGGAAATAAGGCTTAAAATCGGCGAGGGTATAGCCGGGTGGGTTGCCAAGTACGGCCAGCACGCGCTTGTGCCGGATGTGTTGAAAGACAAGAGATTTCAGGGCAAGGTTGATAAAAAGAGCAAGTTCCGCACCAGAAACATGATATGCGTGCCGGTTATAATAAAAGGCAAAGTTATAGGCGTGCTTCAAGCGATAAACAGGCGTCATGGCGGCACGTTCACTAAAAAAGATTTAAAGCTTTTTCAGCTCTTTTCCAATCAGGTTGCCATAGCCCTTGACAACGCGCGGTTATACGAAGAAATAAGAGAGACGTTTTACGCCACGTCCGGCGCGCTTGCCGAGGCCATAGAAAAAAGGGACCCGTACACGGGCGGCCACACGAAAAGGGTGCTTGAATACAGTTTGGCCATTGCGCGGCAGATGCAAGTTACGCCGGAGTTCAGAGAGCTTTTGAAGCTTTCCGCGGTGCTTCACGACATAGGCAAAATCGGTATTGAAGACAGGATTTTAAGAAAGCAGGCCCCGCTTAACGATGAAGAGGCGGCGTGCATGCGCCAGCATCCGCTTTACGGCGTAGAGATATTAAAGCATGTGCCCCAGCTTAAAGACGTAATACCAGGAATGCTTTATCACCATGAAAAGCCCGACGGCAAGGGTTACCCCGAAGGGCTTAAAGACGCCGACATACCGCTTACGGCGAAGATAATTTCCGTGGCCGACACCTA
>SCQA01000272.1 GCA_004298725.1 bacterium | reverse complement strand
GACGAAGTCTGATATGCTTCCATAAAACACGTTCGGCATCAGTCAAGTTTTTCCTAAGTTCTCTGGCCTTATTCATCCCCCCATCCCAACCTTCCCCCGCAAGGGGGGAAGGAGCTAACAGCACTGTGAGCCTCACGTGTTTCTTTTTACCTCCCCCTTGACAGGGGAGGATAAGGTGGGGGTGAATTAATTACCATCACCCCGCCAGCTTCATCTCACCGCTTCCAAGCGCTTCACAACTTCGCACGCTTGATTATTCCCAAGCTCGCAGGCCTTGTTATAATCCTCTATCTCCCTGTCGTATTGGCCTTTCCTACCATACACAACTCCGCGGTTATAGTAGGCCTCGGCATCATCCGGGTTTAGCGATATTGCCTTGTTAAAATCCTCTATCGCCCTGTCGTATTGGCCTTTATCAGTATAAGCATTCCCGCGGTTATTGTAGGCATGGGCATCATCCGGGTTTAGCGATATTGCCTTTGTATAGGCCTCTATTGCGGTATCATAATCTTTGGCTTCATCAAAAGCATAGCCCCTATAAAACCAATCCTCCGCGCTCAGGACGTTAGCTTGTTTCGCGTATTCAAGCTGTTTTGTTTTGTCGTTCTTTACCGCGTCAAGCTCGGCCTTGAGTTTTTCTATCTCTTTAAGCGCGTCATCAGAGCGCTTTTTAGCGTCGTCAAGTTCTTTTGACTTGGTTTCGTCCTTACGGAGCCTGTCTATTGATTTTGCGACCTCAATCGGGTCCGCCTTTATGCGCGCCTTCAAATAATACTTTTCGCCGTCCCACTTCTCGCCGAGTATCTCTGTCTGTACCGCGCCTGCGGTAAGGATAACAACCCTATCCTTTGTGAGCTTGAAGTTCTTAACCTCTGTTTAGCTTATAAGGTACGTGCCAAGCTCCTCAAGAACAAGCCTCTTTGCCTGCTCAAGCGCAATGGCGCGGGAAGTTACCTTGCTGTCTATCTCGCTTGCCTGATAGGTATATTCCTTGATAAAAATCTTTTCAGCGGCAAAGACCGCGGTCGCGGAAATAACAGCAAAAACCACAAACATTGCAAGTGTGCGTATGAGTCTCATGTGATAGGCTCCTTTGCGTGGTGCTTTCGTAGTGCGACACTTTAGTGTCGCTATATTTATTCGTCTTTAAATACAGCGAGGCAACCGCCTCGCACTACGATTAAAAAATACGACGCCCGCTACAGCACCACGAGGTTATCCCTGTGTATCACTTCGTCGTAAACCTTATAGCCAAGGGCCTTTTCTATATCAATACTTTTCAGGCCCTTTATTTTTTTTATTTCAACAGAGCTGTAATTCGACAGCCCCCTTGCGAATTCCATGCCGCCGCTGTCAACGCAGTGTATAACCTCGCCCGCCTCAAACGCGCCGTCAACGTCTTTTATGCCGGAAGGAAGCAGGCTTTTGCCTTTGTTTAGCAGAGCCTCCTTGGCGCCGGCGTCAACAAAAACCCTGCCGGACGGCCTTGTTGAAAAGGCTATCCAGTGCTTTCTGCTCGTAAGCTTGTCTTCTTTCGGCAGAAAGAGCGTACCCACGGCCTCGCCGTCCATTACGTCTTTTAACATGCCTTCGGCGTACCCCGTGGTTATTATGGTCGGTATGCCGAAGTGCGCGGCCTTTTTAGCGGCGTCGCACTTAGACTTCATGCCGCCAGTGCCGAAACTGCTTGCAGTGCCTCCGAGGTCAACGCTAAGTGTGTCTATATCCTCAACAAGCAAAACCCGCTTGGCGTTCTTGTCCTTTTTGGGGTCTGCCTCGTACAGGCCGTCAATATCCGTAAGTATTATAAGAAGGTCTGCCTCAATAAGGTTGGTGGCAAGGGCGGAAAGCGCGTCGTTATCGCCGAACTTTATTTCATCAACCGCGACGGTATCGTTTTCATTTATAACGGGCGTTATTCCAAGCTTTAAAAGCGTTAAAAGGGTATTTCTTGCGTTCAAGAAACGTTTTCTGTCGCTGAAGTCGTCGTGAGTCAACAGCACCTGCGCGACAACTTCACCGCGTTTTGAAAAAGCCTCGTCATAACGCGCCATAAGCCCGGCCTGCCCTACCGCGGCAATCGCCTGCCTTTCAGGTATGCTCGCGGGCTTTTCCTTTCTGCCGAGCTTTTGCATGCCAATAGCAACCGCGCCGGATGAAACAATGACAACTTCTTTTCCGTCCTTTTTGAGCGCGTGAACCTGCAAGGCAAGGCGTTCAAAGACGGACGTTTCGCCGCCGCTTGCTATAACGGCACTGCCTACCTTTACCACAAGCCTTTTTACGCTTTTAATTATTTTTTTCCGCATGTCTTTCATATTGCCTTGACAGCTTCCACCTCTTTGCCGACATACTCGACAAGCTCTTTTAACCCTTCGCCCGTGGCGGATGAAATGGAAAACACCTTTATACCCAATGTCTTGAAAAATTTCAACAGCTTAGGCAGTTTCTCCCTTGCTTCGGTAATGTCAACCTTGTTAAGGGCGACGACCTGCGGCCTTTTTGAAAGCTCCTCGTTGAACGCCGCAAGTTCCTTGTTCACGGCCCTGAAATCGTCAACAGGGTCTCTGCCGGTTATGGGAGATAAATCAAGCACGTGTATGAAAAGCCGCGTCCGCTCGACGTGTTTTAAAAAGCGAATGCCAAGCCCCTTGCCCTCGTGAGCGCCCTCGATAAGCCCTGGTATGTCCGCCACCACGTAACCGCCGTAATCTCCGTACTTCACAACGCCAAGGTGCGGAACAAGCGTTGTAAAAGGATAATCCGCTATCTTCGGCTTTGCCTCTGATATGTGCGAGATAAGCGTTGACTTGCCGGAGTTAGGAAAGCCGATTATGCCGACATCGGCCATAAGCTTAAGCTCAAGCTTGATGCGCCGTTCTGTGCCCTTTTCGCCGGGCTGGGCAAAACGCGGAGTCTGGTGCGTGGCGGTGGCGAAGTGTTCGTTGCCTTTGCCGCCCCTGCCGCCCTTGCAACAGAGAAACCGCTGGCCGTTTGTTATCATGTCAGCAAGCGTATCTCCGGTGTCTTCGTCTTTTATCAACGTGCCTACCGGTACTTTCAAAATCAAGTCTTCGCCGCCTTTGCCGGTGCACTGGCTTCCCATGCCGTGCTCGCCCCTGTCAGCCGCGAACTCTTTTTTGTACCTGAAGTCAAGAAGGCTCGCAAGGCGCGCATCCGCCACGAAGACGAGGTCTCCGCCCTTGCCGCCGTCCCCGCCGTCCGGCCCGCCCTTTGGCACGTACTTTTCGCGCCTGAAACTTACGCAACCCCTGCCGCCGTCTCCGGCCTTTGCGAATAAGCTTACTTCATCTAAAAACCACATAATTTGCCCCTT
>SCQA01000271.1 GCA_004298725.1 bacterium | reverse complement strand
GGCAACGCCGGCTATGGAAAGCCAGAGTATCTTCATAATTAGCGGCTTAACGCGTTTATCATATATTATATGGGCATATAAAAGCAATTATACATTTGTCGAAAGAATACTATTCGCGGTATTCACCTACGAAAACAAGAAACAAGGAACCGCTACCCCTTTCCTTGTGACACAAAATACTTGACGTTACATAGAATTCCGCTTCAAGAATCTTCTTATAAAATCCTCTTCATCGGCTCTTGCGGGCGCTTCTCCATCGAGTTTTTTGTCAAAAAGCGCTTTTAACGCGTCGCCGATAAGCCTGCCCTCTTGCAAACCCATCTTTTTAAGGTCCGCTCCGCTGAGTTCCGTTACCGCTGTTTTAAGCTTCGTCACATAAACAACCAGCGCCTTTTTAACAGACTCTTTCTGCGCCTTTGCAATAAGGTATGCTATAACTTCAAGCGGCAAGGGGTTTAACAGCCCGTAAAGCGCGCTGTTTTTAGTCACAAGGCCGGTGGCAAGACGCGCCAGAGCTTTCAGGCCGTCATGGCGCGCGTTTATCACAACAAGGTTTTTTCTGCCTGTAATGGAAAGGCGTTTGCAAAGGGCTGAAAATTCGTCTTGGCTAAGCGCGTCCGTAAGCGCCAGAAAAAGCGCAAGCCAGTCTTCCGTGGCGTCTTTCGTATATAAAAGCCTGTGCCACGCAAGCGCCTCTCTTGTCCTTTCAAAAAGAAGCTCCCTCTCCGTGCCCCATTTTATGCCAGCGTGTATAAGTTCAAGCACGCCAAGCTCGTCTAAAGCGTTTATGGCCTTAGCCGCGCTCTCCTCCTCAAGTATCGTTTTCAACTCCTCAAGCGTCCTCGGCCCGGATACGCGCCTGAACACATCAAGCTTTACCGCGTTCTTTATGAGGTTCAGCGTGTGCTTTTCTATT
Source organism: bacterium (assembly GCA_004298725.1). Taxonomy (GTDB): domain Bacteria; phylum Desulfobacterota; class GWC2-55-46; order GWC2-55-46; family GWC2-55-46; genus SCQA01. Next base: position 1,029 of record SCQA01000271.1, on the reverse strand, counting down.
TTAAAACCGAACTTCCCGGAAAACCTTATTGCCCTTAGCACTCTTGTCGGGTCTTCGACAAAACTAAGATTATGAAGCACGCGAATGGTCTTATCTTTTATATCGCGCTCGGCCCCGAAAAAATCCGTTACCTCGCCGAATTTTTCCGGATTGACGGCAACGGCAAGCGTATTTATTATAAAGTCCCTTCTGTAGAGATCAAGCTTCAGCGACGACTGCTCCACCGTGGGAAGCGCCCCGGGCTTTTCGTAGAATTCAAGCCGCGCCGTTGCCACGTCTATTTTATAGCCGTCAGGAAATATTACCACCGCCGTTTTGAACCTCGTGTGCGGGCGCACCATCAGGCCTCTGCTTTTGGCAAAGGCCTCGGCAAAACGTATGCCGTCTCCGCCCTCTATGACTATGTCAACGTCAAGGTCTTCCCTTCTCATTATAAGGTCGCGCACAAAACCGCCGACTATAAACGCCTTTACGCCGGTCGCTTCCGCCACCCTGCCGGCGTCCGTCAGAATGTCAAAAAGCCACTTTGGAAGGCGCTCGCGCATAAGCCCGGCAATCACCCTGCGCCTCGCGGCACCCTTGCCATCCGGCCTGCTTGCAAGCTCTTCCTGAAGAAGTTTCAAGAGGTCGGTCCTCGTTATAACGCCGACTACTTTTTTATTTTTAATCACCGGCAAAAGCCTCTGCCCGCGGCCTACTACTTTCTCCCGTATCTTTTCAACGGGCGTGTCGTAATCTACATAATCAAAATTAGTCGTCGCGTAATCTCCGGCAGGGGAGCTTCCAAGCCCGTGATACACGGCTTTGTCAGCCACCTGCCGCGTTATCACGCCGATAACGCGCCCGCTACTCAGCGCCGGAGCCGCGTTTATATTGTATCTTCGCAGAAGCGCGGCGGCGTCTTTTAGCGGCATGGAGGCGTCCGCCATTATAGGCGGATATGACATAATATCTTCGGCTTTTTTGCGAGGCGCCACGTTTTCCATTATGGCTGTAATCAACCTTTCCTTAGCCTGCACAAGCGTTACG
>SCQA01000270.1 GCA_004298725.1 bacterium | reverse complement strand
GCCGAGCAAAAAACTGCCCCTGCCACGCAAGCAACGGTAGTGGTGCCGGAAGAAAAAGTAGCGTCTGAAAAAATAGCGCCGGAAAAAATTACTTCTTCCGAACTTACAGCCGGAGCTAAAAAAGAAGGCTCTACCAAGTACGCTTCTTTAGCGCCCGGGGACGAGCTTACGCAAAAAGCCGTTGAAGCGGGCAAGCTGTACACGGTATATTTTGATTACAACAAGTACACCATACGGGACAATGATAAAGATTACTTAAGCAAAGACGCCAACTGGCTTAAGCTTAACGCGCAGGTTAAGGTGAAAATAGAAGGCCACGCCGACGAGCGCGGTGACGCGGAATATAACCTTGCGCTCGGCGAAAAAAGAGCGCAGACAGTTAAAAAGCACCTTGAAGTCATGGGCGTAAATTCGTCAAGGCTTTCAACCGTAAGCTACGGCAAGGAAAAGCCCGTTGACAACGGCCACAACGAAGACGCGTGGTCAAAGAACAGACGCGCCGAATTTAATATCGAAAATTAGGCGGTAACCGTCTTTTCGGCAACACCGGCAAATAACAAAATCCTGCTTTATCAGGCTTGGAATATGCGCGCTACATTGTCCCGGACGCTAATTTTGTTGCCTTTGATATTCGCGCTGTTTTTTACAAGCGGATGCGGCCCGGGCTTTCCGTTTGTCACAAAGGAACAGGAAGACCTTTTAAAGAATGTCGACACGCTTCTTAAAGATAATGACGCGCTTAAAAAGCGCGTCATTTCCCTTGAAAACAGTTCCGCCGAAGACCCGTCAAAGCTAAAAAAAGACCTTGAAGAAGTCAAAATCGCGGCTGTAGAGGCTAAGACCGCGCTTGATGAAGTGCGTCAACATCTTCAATTCATAAAAGGCGCGTTTGAGGAAGCCGACCATGACCGGGCGCAGATAAAAGAAGACTTAAAAGCCGTTGCCTTGAACCTAAAAACAGCCGAGCAAAAAATTTCTTCATTTGAAAACTCAATAAAGGAATTTACCTCAAAAACCGACGATAAAAAGAACGCTTCCCTTGGCGACGCGATTATTGCGCTTGACAAGCGAGTAGGCGACCTTGAAAACAAAGGCGCAAAAGAAACCCAATCAGCGCAGGTCGCCGTTAAAAAAGACGACGACCCGCAGGCCGTTTACCAGAAAGGGCGTCAGGCAATTATTAACAAAGACGCCGAAAAGGCGCTCGACATATTCGGACAGTTTCTGCAAAGCTTTCCTTCCCATAAGCTCGCTGTAAACGCCCAGTATTGGCTTGGCGAATCGTACTACATGAAGGATGATTGGGAAAAGGCCATCGTTGAATACGACAAGGTCATAAAAAATTACCCGGTCTCCGACAAGACAGTAGCGGCCACTTTAAAACAAGCCATGTCATTTGAAAAACTCGGCTCAACAAAAGAGGCAAGGCTCCTTCTTGAACAAGTGATAAAAAAATATCCTAAAAGTCAGGAAGCGGCCGTGGCAAGAAAACACCTTAAAACACTAAAACGCAATTAATCGTCTTTAATAATAGCTTGTCTACGGCATTTAAAGTAAAAATGACCCCCTCCTTTTAAAGAGGGGGTCATTTTTTTAATTCGAAAAATTCTGATTCAACCGCCATGCACTATGCGGATTCAAGTTTTTAAACCTCTTGTAATAGGAACTTCCTTTTACTCTCCCCTGCCCCCATCCTGCCCGCTCACCTTGTAAAATTCATGCTTGCGCTGATAACCGTGTTGCCGTTATGCGTGATATTGCAATGCAGTCTGCCAAAGCCGCGCGCTGAGCGCACCTGCAAATGTTGAACGCGCCCGTCTCCGGCCGTTATGAACTTGTGACTATTCTCTTTAAAATCCTCAATAAGACGAAAAACCGGCGTACCCGGGGCGGCCTTGGCGCATACCGCGCGCATCTCTTCTTTTCCGGCGCGCGCGTCCAACAGTAGTAGCCCGATTATTCCAGCAAGCATGGCAAGCGATAGCGCCAGCACCCGCCGCACGCGTCCGGCAAAGCCGGATGATTTTTTCTTCTTGAATTTCATTATTTATAAAAAGTGTCTTTATCGTACACCAGCGTCGGCTTGCCGCTTAAAACGCCTCCGTCAAGCACCTCGCCTATAAAAAGCGTGTGATCGCCGGCTTCTACTGACGACACCACCTTGCAATCAAGCCATGCCACCGCCTCTTTTAATATAGGCGAGCCTGTGGCCTTTGTGTCAAAAGAAATATCCGCGAATTTGTCCGTCTTTTTGCCGGTCTTCGTGCCGAAATGCTTGCCGATAAGTATATCGTCAACGCTTAAAATATTCACGGCAAATACGCCTGACTCTTTTATCATGCCGTGAGAATGCCGCGTGTTGCCAATGGCTACGGTAACAAGCTCCGGGTCAAAAGACGCCCTTGCCACCCAAGCGGCCGTCATGGCGTTCACTTTGCCTTCGTGCCTTGTGCTTATAACATAAACGCCGTGAATTATCTTTCTAAGAGCTAACGAAACTTCCGGCTTAACGGTCATAGGTGCCTCCTTATGTGTTAATCTCATCTTCTTTTCAGGCGCCGTGCAAGCCGCCTAAAACACGCATGGCGTCAAAATACCATAACCTGCCCGCCCTCGGCCACCCAACGCGCAAGGTCAATGGTTTTGCCTATCACCGCGCCGTCAATGAAATCTTCCTGCCGTAGGCCGCGCGCTTGAGTGCATGTCAAGCAAGAGCGCACCTCCACGCCTTTTTGAATAAGCTCCTCAAGCATGTCGCCGACATTGTAATACCCTTTGGGCGGGTTTTGCCCTTTTTTCGCGGAAACCACGCTGTCCGCGTAAAGGAATATCCTGACTTTAGAAGTTGTGGTTAGCAATGCCTGCGAAAGCCTTAGCGCGTTCCACACCTTTTCGCTTCCGTACGGCGCGTCCTGCAAAACTATCGTTACAGTGCTCATAATAAAACCTCCTATATTCATATTTGAATAACCAACGTAGCAAGAGCCTTTTTATA
>SCQA01000269.1 GCA_004298725.1 bacterium | reverse complement strand
GGCATAATGTTTTGAATGAAAAAGGCCCGGACAGGATTACGCCGTTTTTCATACCGATGCTTATTATAAACCTTGCTTCGGGTCAGGTTTCAATAAGGCTTGGGGCAAAAGGGCCGAATAGTTGCGCCGTTACGGCGTGCGCCACGGGCACTCATTCCATAGGCGACGCTTTTAAGCTTATACAGAGCGGCATGGCGGATTGCATGGTAGCCGGAGGCACGGAGTCCACCATAACTCCGCTTTGTTTGGCCGGTTTTAACGCCATGAAAGCGCTTTCAACAAGGAACGATAATCCTGAAAAAGCGAGCAGGCCATTTGACAAGGGCAGGGACGGCTTTGTGGTGGGCGAAGGCGCCGGCGTGGTTGTGCTTGAAGAGATGGAATCCGCTAAGAAGCGCGGAGCTAAGATATACGCCGAGCTTGCTGGTTACGGCATGAATTCAGACGCGTACCATATTACAATGCCGTCGCCGGACGGAATCGGCGCGGCGCGTTGCATGGAGCTTGCCGTTAAAGACGCCGGGCTGAATAAAGAAGACGTAGGCTACATAAACGCGCACGGAACGTCAACGCATTTTAACGATCTTTACGAAACAATGGGCATAAAGAAGGTATTCGGCAACCACTCCGCTAAGGTTGCCGTCAGTTCAACTAAGAGCATGACAGGCCACCTTCTTGGCGCGGCAGGCGGCGTTGAGGCCGTATTTACGGCGCTCGCCATACACGAAGGCGTTTTGCCGCCGACAATAAACCTTGAGGAGCCTGACGCCGGGTGCGACCTTGATTATGTGCCGGGCACAGCGCGCGAGGTTAAGGTAAAGGCCGCGCTTTCTAATTCATTTGGTTTTGGCGGAACAAACGCGGTAATAGCTTTTAAACGGTTTGAGGGCTGATAAAGGCAGTGAATAGTGAATAGTGAATAGTGAAACTATCCGCTATTTTTGGAGTTTCGATGCAGGACGACAATAAAATTGCCATAGCCAGCGACCACGGCGGGCTGGAGCTTAAAGAAGACCTGAAGGCGTATCTTGCCGAGCTTGGGTTTTCTGCCGTTGACATGGGCGTGCATAACGCCGATTCGGTTGATTACCCCGATTATGGCTCGCCGCTTGCCGGGAAGGTTTCGAAAGGCGAGATTAACCGCGGTATTCTTATTTGCGGCACCGGCATAGGCATGAGTATACTTGCCAATAAGTACAGAAATGTCCGCGCGGCGCTTGTAAGCGACGTATATACGGCGCGCATGTCAAAGGAACACAACAACGCCAACATACTTGTAATCGGCGGCAGGGTCGTGGGCAAAGGGCTTGCCAGAGAAATGCTTAAAACATGGCTTGAAACGAAGTTCGAGGGTGGCAGGCACCAAAAGCGCCTTGATAAGATAACTGAAGTCGAAAACAAGACGATGAAAAAGGATTGAAAAGATGTCAATATTAAAAAACGCCGACGTGGAAGTATTCGAGGCCATCAGGCTTGAAACAGAAAGGCAGGAGTATAAGCTGGAGTTAATAGCCTCTGAAAATCTTGTAAGCAGAGCCGTGCTGGAGGCCGCCGGTTCCGTTATGACTAACAAGTACGCCGAGGGCTACCCGGGCAAGCGTTACTACGGCGGGTGCGAGTGCGTTGACATAGTTGAAAGGCTTGCCATAGAGCGCGCCAAAAAACTATTCGGTTGCGCCCACGTGAACGTCCAGCCGCATTCAGGCTCTCAGGCTAATATGGCCGTTTATATGTCGGTGGTAAAGCCCGGCGATACCGTCATGGGCATGAACCTCTCTCACGGAGGGCACCTTACGCACGGAAGCCCGGTTAATTTTTCCGGCCAGCTTTATAACATTGTTTTTTACGGCGTAAGAAAAGACAACCAGCGCATTGACATGGACGAAGTACGCTCCCTTGCCAAGGCGAATAGGCCGAAGCTTATAGTGATAGGCGCGAGCGCGTACCCGCGTATAATTGATTTTCAGGCGTTCAGATCCATAGCCGACGAAGTCGGCGCTAAGATTATGGTTGACATCGCGCATATCGCGGGCCTTGTCGTAACGGGGTTTCACCCAAGCCCTGTGCCTGTGGCTGAGTTCGTAACCACCACAACGCATAAAACATTAAGAGGCCCGAGAAGCGGCATGATAATGTGCAAAGAGGAGTACGCCAAGGCCATAGATAAAGAGATATTTCCGGGCATACAGGGCGGCCCTCTTATGCACGTTATAGCGGCAAAGGCCGTGGCGTTTAAAGAGGCGCTGGAGCCGTCTTTCACCGCGTATCAGGGGCAGGTTATAAAGAACGCGAAAGTTCTCTCTGAATGCCTTATGAGTTTAGGTTTTGACCTCGTTTCCGGCGGCACGGACAATCACCTTATGCTTGTTGACCTTACCAAAAAAGATATAACCGGCAAAGAGGCCGAAGAGGCGCTTGTAAGGGCCGGAATTACCGTTAATAAAAATACGGTGCCGTTTGACACAAGAAGCCCGTTCGTAACCAGCGGCATTCGCATAGGCGTGCCGGCTGTTACGACAAAAGGCATGAAGGAAGATGAAATGAAGGCAGTCGCGGGCCTTATTGACAGCGCGATAAAAGGCAGGGCTGATGAGGCCAAGCTCGGGGCAATCAAGAACGAGGTAAGGGCGCTTTGCGCGCGGTTTCCGTTCTACCCTGCCTTTGTTTAAGGGGCGGCCTGTATTGAGTGCGCGGTGTAAATAGTGGTCCAGTACGTGCTTACCTTCGGTTCGGCGCATAAGGCTTTGAAGGCGGAGAGCGTTTTAAAAGAAAAAGCCGTGCCTTTCAGGTTGTTGCCGGCGCCAAAGGCGTTGGTGGAACACTGCGACCTTGTAATTTCCATTGACGGAGAAGACGCTTTTCAAGCCGCGCGTAACGCGCTTAACGCGTCGTCAGTCAAAGTTAAATTAACGTTCAGAAAAGACGGAGAGAGCTATGTTAAGGTGTGATTTTTGCGGAGTAGATACTGAGCTTGTTGCAAGGGTTGCGCTGGATAAAGACTATGACAGGCTTACCGTGCGCCACGAAAAGAGGTACGCCTGCCCCGCATGTTCTGAAAAGAAAGAAAAAGAACGCCTGAAAAGAGCCGCTGAAAAACCCGCTGTTTCCGTTAAACAATAACGCTTATGAAAGCCACAGCCGTGGCGATTATGCTTAAATACCCCGTGCCCGGCTCCGTAAAAACAAGGCTTGCTCCGTTGCTTACCCCCAAACAAGCCGCTCAATTTTCCATCTGCCTTATAAAAGACACCTTTAATAACGTAAGAAAACTTAAAGGCGCGGATATTTTTGCCGCGTCTTATCCGTCAGGCCTGAAAAAAGAAGTCGAAGCATTGACTGGAAGCGGCGCGAGGCATATTGACCAGCGTGGTGATAACCTTGGTGAAAGGCTATGCAATGTTTTTGACTTCCTTTTTTCAAAGGGCTACCTTAATGTTGTTGTCATAGGCATTGACAGCCCGGATATGCCGGTTGAGCTTATTACTAAGGCGTTTAAGTTGCTTGATACCGGCGCTGACGTTGTTTTAGGCCCGGCCTTTGACGGCGGGTATTATCTCATCGCGCTTAAAAGGCCTGCGCCCGCGCTTTTTGACGCAATTGACTGGGGCAGTTCCAACGTGCTTGAAAATACTATTGAAAACGCGCTTGAACAGGCTTTAAAAGTTGAGCTTTTAAGAAAATGGCATGATATAGACAGGCCGGAAGACCTTCTGTTTTTAAAAGACAATCCTCAAGCCGCAGAAAGCTCGAAATTTTTAAGTTTATGCGGTGTTTTTAAAAATATTTGTAGTGCTAATCAACCGGTGAATTAAGGCAACGTTTTGCTTAAACTTTATAAAACGCCTTCCGTGCGCCTGCTGTTCTTCTTGTGATTTCTTTTTCGCCATGGTATCTTAACAAGCTATGAAGAGACTGCCTGAGTGGGCAAAAAAGACTCTTGGCCAGCCGTCCGCCATACACGGCGTGAAGGCTGTTTTAAGAAAGAGAAACCTGCATACGGTCTGCGAGAGCGCGCGTTGCCCTAATATAGGCGAGTGCTTTTCAAAGCCGACCGCTACTTTCATGATACTTGGCGACGTATGTACGCGCACCTGCGGTTTTTGCTCTATTGACAAGGGCAGAACACCGCTTACGGTTGCCCCGGACGAGCCTTTGAATATCGCTCTTACGGCCAAGGAGCTTGGGTTAAAGCACGTGGTCGTAACTTCCGTAACGCGGGACGACTTGCCTGACAAGGGAAGCGGCCAGTTTGCCTTGACAATAAAGGCGATAAAAGATAATATTTCTAACATTTTAGTCGAGGTCTTAACGCCTGATTTTACAGGTGTTGATCTTGAAAGGGTGCTTTTGGCAGGTCCGGATATTTTTAACCATAATCTTGAGACTGTCCCGTCTCTTTATGCCGTTGTGCGGCCTCAGGCTGATTACAGAAGGTCGCTTGACGTATTGAAACGCGCTAAGAGGCCGGGTGTTATGATAAAGTCCGGCATAATGGCCGGGCTTGGAGAAACTAAGGACGAAGTAAAAGAAGTGCTTAAAGACCTCCTCGTTGTCGGGTGCGACGCCGTTACCATAGGCCAGTATCTTCAGCCCACGCGCAAAAACCTTGAGGTGCGGGAGTACGTTGCGCCAGAGGTTTTCAAGGAATATGAGGATTACGGCAAGGGCATCGGCCTTAAATATGTGTATTCCGGCGTATTCGTAAGAAGCTCGTATAACGCTGAAAAGCTTTTAAGCGCCTGAATTAAAGGCGTTAAATTATAAAAAGGTATAAAGATACATGGACGAATTTTACAGAATAAAGCGGTTGCCGCCGTATGTTTTCAATATTGTCACGGATTTGAAAAATTCCGCGAGAAAGCGCGGCGAGGATATTATTGATTTCGGCATGGGCAACCCGGACCAGCCCACGCCCAAGCACATAGTTGACAAACTTGTCGAGGCCGTGCAAAACTCAAGAAACCACCGCTACTCCGCGTCAAAGGGCATTTATAAGCTTCGCCTTGCCATATGCGACTGGTACAAGAGGCGTTTTAACGTTGACATTGACCCGGACGGAGAGGCCATTGCCACCATAGGCTCTAAAGAGGGGCTTTCGCACCTTGCCCTTGCCGTGGTCGAGCCGGGCGACGTCGTTTTCGTGCCGAACCCGACGTACTCGATACATAAGTATTCCGTTATCATCGCCGGAGGGGACATACGCTCAATACCGCTTCTTCCGGGGGTTGATTTCTTCGACGAGCTTCTTCGTGCCACTAAAGAGACATGGCCCAAGCCCAAGCTTCTTATCATAAACTTTCCGCATAACCCCACAACGGAAGTGGTTGATAAGGCCTTCTTCCAGAAGATAGTGGATTTTGCCAAAGAGCACAAGATGATGGTCATACACGACCTCGCGTACGCGGATATAGTCTTTGACGGCTACAAAGCGCCGAGCTTTATGGAGATACCGGGCGCAAAGGACGTAGGCGTTGAGATATTTACGCTCTCCAAGAGCTACAATATGCCCGGCTGGAGGGTCGGCTTCGCAGTGGGCAATAAAAGGATGATAGCCGCGCTCACCCGCATGAAGAGCTACCTTGACTACGGCATGTTTCAGCCCATACAGATAGCCGCCGTCATAGCGCTGAACGGCCCGCAGGAGTGCGTAGCTGAAATTAGCAAAACTTACGAGCACAGAAGGGACGCGCTTATCGACAGTTTTTCAAAGGCCGGCTGGGACATAGCAAAGCCGAAGGCGACTATGTTCGTGTGGGCGAAGATACCCGATAAGTTCAAGGACCTGAAGTCACTTGAGTTCGCCAAACTGCTCCTTGAAAAGGCCAAGGTGTCGGTCTCTCCGGGCATAGGTTTTGGCGAATACGGGGACGACTACGTAAGGCTTGCCCTTGTTGAAAACGAACACCGTATCCGTCAGGCGGCCAAAGGTATAAAGAAGATGATGGAATAGGGTGAGCTGTGATTGCTTGATTCGGTTTCAGTGTGAGCAAACCAAAACATCATTTCCCTTTTTACAAAGGGGAAAAGTCAAAACCAGTATTCGCTATGTTTATATGAAGGTAGAGCGTAAGCAATTAAAATAGGATAAATTTTCTAATGAGGACTCTTTCTGTA
>SCQA01000268.1 GCA_004298725.1 bacterium | reverse complement strand
GGTATCTCCTCGGGACGGATGCAAAAAACGACGTTTTCCCCAACGGTTTTTTTGAAAAGCTCATGATCTCGGGCGCGTATGAGGCCAAGCTCAGGGCTATCAACGATAACAACGCCGGCGGTTATCTCTTTTACCTTGCCGTCGAAAATATTACGCGTGCCGACAAAACGTGCCACGGAGCGCGTAAGAGGCCTGTAAAAAACCTCCTCGCGTTGCCCAAGCTGTTCTATGCGTCCGTTATTCAACACGGCTATGCGCGAACCGAGCGTAAAGGCCTCTTCAAGATCGTGCGTCACGACAACTGTGGTTATGGGAAATACCGTATGAATATTTACAAGGTCCGCGCGGAGCTTTTCACGCACCTGATAGTCAAGGGCCGAAAACGGCTCGTCAAGAAGCAGCACCTCGGGCCCTGCGGCAAGGGTGCGCGCGAGCGCGGTTCTCTGCTTTTGCCCGCCGGACAACTCGTGCGGGTAGCGGCCCTCAAGGCCGTTAAGCCTCATAAGAAAAACAAGGTAGTCAACCCTTTTAGCGGCATCATCCTTTGAAAGCCCGCTTATGCCGTACGCTATGTTTTCGGCCGTGTTCAAATGCGGAAATAACGCGTAGTCTTGAAAAAGGTAGCCTGCGCGCCGCTTTCTTATGGGCACGTTCTTGCCTTCAAACGAGTCAAATACTTTTTGCCCGCAGACCGTTATTACGCCTTCATCGGGGTTGGCAAGGCCTGCTATCATTTTAAGAAGAAGGCTTTTTCCGGCGCCTGACGGCCCGAAGAGCACAAGGAGCTCCTCGCCTGCCGATAGTGCGACGTCTTCGTGAAATCCTTCGAGCGTTTTTTTAATCGCTACGCTTAAACTCATTAAAACCTACCTTTTAAAAACCGCCCTGCCGCAAAGAGCACTATAAATGAAAAGACGGTTATTATGCCCACAAGAAGGTTTGCCGTAGCGTCATTGCCGGTTTGCATTGCGTCGTATATGGCTATGGGCAGTGTGCGGGTGCTTCCGGGTATGTTTCCGGCAATCATGAGCGTCGCGCCGAACTCTCCGGTCGCTCTTGCCAGCGCCATGACCGCTCCGGCAACAATGCCCCTCCACGCGAGCGGCAAAGTAATTGTCCGCAGAACTTCTATTTCCGTTTTGCCGAGAAGGCGGGCGGCATTTTCAATATCCTTGCCAACGGCTTCAATGGACGCGCGCGCCGGTTTTATAAAAAGCGGCAGAGACGATATGAACGCCGCTATAACCGCGCCCTTCCATGAAAAGACGATTTTTATGCCGAGCGTATCTTCCAGAAACCTGCCAAAAGGCGAGCTATGCCCAAAGGCCGTAAGAAGGTAATAACCCAGCACGGTCGGCGGTATTACAAGCGGCTGCATTATGAGTATGTCAACAAACCCTTTGCCGGAAAAATTCTTGCGCGCCATTATAACGGCGATAAAAAGCCCTACTATGACCGTAAAGACGGTGGCTACGAGAGATATTTTTATTGTAAGGTATAAAGGCGACAAATCCATTTTCTCTACCTGTTTGGCGCCGTAAACTGATATTTTTTGAGCGTAATTGAGCCAACCGGGCCTTTTACAAAAGCGACAAATTGTTTAGCCGCGTCTTTGTCCTTTGAAACTGCCAGAACGCAAGCGGACTGATTTACGGGGTTATACAGCTCCGGGGGTACGCGAACGTAAGTTACCTCCGGCACATCCGCTACGGATAGGGCGACTATACCGGCCGTTGCGTCGCCTGTTTGCACATAGGTGAGCGCCTGACGGACATTTTCACCGTAAACAAGCTTATGCTTTACCGTGCTCCATATGCCTGCGTTTTTAAGCGCCTCCATTGCCGCCCTGCCGTAAGGCGCGTGAAGCGGCTGTGCTATTGAAACCCAGCGCACCTCCGGCTTTAAAAGGTCTTTAAGCTCGCTCACCTCAACTTTCGAGCCTTTATTCTTCACAATGGCAAGCGCGCCCCCCGCGTAAACCCCCGACGTACCCGCTACTGTCAAGCCTCTGTCGTCAAGCTCTTTTATGACAGCCGTATCAGCGGCCATAAAAACGTCATAAGGCGCGCCGTGTTCTATTTGCCTCGCAAGCATTCCGGTCGAGCCGAATGTCAGCACAACTTTTATGTTGGTCTCTTTTTCAAAATCAGCGGATATTTCCTGCAGGGCGAAGCTCAAATCAGCCGCGCCTGCAACCGTAATGCGTCTGCTCTCTTTTTGCGCCGCGCCAGCGGCATCGGCAATAGAGCAAAGCGTTAATAACAAAAAAAATATTATGAGGAATATACGTTTCATAAAAACTCTTTCATCCTCCTTCTCTATCTTGAGTCCGGATATAAAAAAAAGGCCAACCGAAAGGTTGGCCTTTTTAAGCCCTTCAGTCTCCTTTCCTAACACGGGAGGCCCGGCCGTTTCCCGCCGCGCCCAATCGGCCGGTACGCCGTAACCCCAATTAAGAGGCCCATAGGCAAACCGGCTCGGAGAGTCGTTTATATTTGTCGTCCTGTTGTTTTTTATAACACAGCTTGGTTTTTAAGTCAAATGCCGACTCGATTTTGGTAATGTTCGATAGCAATAAACATACAGTTAACGGCGTAAAAATAGCACAAAAATCACCTTGACAATTGTTATATCTTGGAATAAACTCTCAATTGTATTAAGTTAGCGGATGGTTTTGTACGTCAAACGGTAAATGCGTACGCATATCCTGAAACACGCAAAACCTCTTGAACTAACGAAAATTTGAGAAAGGAGAATGTGCGATGCCTTCAGGAAAAGTAAAGTGGTTTAACGAGTCAAAGGGTTTTGGTTTTATCGAGCAAGACTCCGGCGAAGACATATTTGTCCATTACACCTCGATTTCAGGCGACGGTTTCAAGACCCTGAAAGAAGGTCAGCGGGTGGAATACGAAGTGACCAAAGGCCCCAAGGGGTTGAAAGCTGAAAACGTAATTCCAAGCTAAACCAAACACACAGCTAATAACGTAATAGATATAAAGGCCGTCACCTTTGAAGGTGACGGCCTTTTTTATTGCCCGCATTAAACTCTCGAAATAAGGCGCTTTTACAACCGTTCAAAGACCTCATAGTTGTATAACCCCGACAACCCCTTGCTACGCCTTAAAGTCCGTCTTATCAAGGCCGTATCTTTCAAGGCACCGGCTCACTGTGCGGGCGCTTACGCCGAGAAGCTCGGCCACCTTGTTTATCTGCCCCTTTTCCTGCTTCATGTAATGCATGATATAGGCCTTGTCTATTTCGCTTGAAAAGTTCTCTTTTGCCGCGGAGTACGGCATTCTGGCTGGCATATCGCCAAAAAAGTTGATTTGCGCACCCTTTGCCAAGGTAAGGCCGGTAAGCCTGTCTATCCATTTCCTCGGGGTTATAAGCGCCGTTCTTTCAATGGCGTTTTTAAGCTCTCTTACATTTCCGGGCCACGAATAACTGAGCATCTGCTCTATGGCCGACGGAGCAAACCCTTCAAGGGTTTTAGCATAGCGTTTCTTGAACTGCTCGAGAAAATACGCGGCAAGGGTTATTATGTCGTCCTCTCTTTCACGAAGCGCCGGCATACCAAGCTCCACCACGTTGATTCTGTAGTACAGGTCTTCGCGGAACTTGCCCTCTTTCACCGCGGACTCAAGGTCCCTGTTCGTGGCGGCAATTATGCGAGCGCCGAGCTTTATGGGCTTTAACCCGCCCACGCGCTCGAATTCCATCTCTTGTAGAACCCGAAGGAGTTTTTTTTGTATCTCCGGCGACGTATCGCCTATTTCATCAAGAAATACCGTACCCGCGCCAGCGGACTCAAGCTTGCCTATTTTAACGGAATTAGCGCCAGTAAACGCGCCCTTTTCATGGCCGAAAAGCTCGGACTCAAGAAGCGTGTGCTGAAGCGCGGTACAGCTTATGGCTACGAAAGGCTCGTCCTTTCTCTGACTTGCGGTATGTATGGCCCTTGCGGCAAGCTCTTTACCAGTGCCCGTCTCTCCGCGCACAAGCACGGTCATGTCAGTGCAGGCTACCGTTTGAATAAGGTCGTAAACCTCAAGCATCTTTTTGCTCTTGCCTACGAACGAATGAAAGGTTTCGGCGTCTTCAAGACGCTTTCTGAGGCTTTCAACCTCGTCGGCAAGGTCCCGCTTCTCAAGCACGTTTTTTACGCGTATAAGCAGTTCTTTACCGCTTATGGGTTTACAAAGAAAATCGCTCGCTCCGGCCCTCATAACCTTTACGGCGGTGTCAATGTCGCCAAAACCGGTAAATACGATTACAGGCACGGGCCTGCCCGTCACGCGGCTTAGCGCCGTTTTGAGTAAATCAGCGCCGGATACCTGCGGCATGTTAAGATCGGTTAGCACGAGGTCAACGTCGGGTACGGCCGAGAGGGCGTCAATGGCGCTACTGGCGCTTGAAAACCTTGCCGCGATAAAGCCGTCCTGCTCCAGTACATCGGCTACATTCGCAAGAACAGTCTCGTCATCGTCAACAACCATTATCTTCTTCATTAATAAACCCTTCGAGAACTCAATCTATATATTTTAAGGTTTATTTACAAAAAAGTCAATCACGGCAATTCTTTTAATTAAAAGTTACGATTTTGACGATTTTTTGGATGTTTGGGTTTTTATGCGGAAAAACCAGTGCCGTCAGAAGGAGACTCCTGACGGCACAATAAATCCAGCAGTCTTTTAACATGAGAGCAACCAGAAGAGCAAACTAGCATAGCCGGAAAGGTGTCAATCCATATTTAGACAAACCGGCATGGCGGGAATCCAGTCTCTTAGGCGGTTATTTACGTATTCCCGATTAAAACCTATGCAATGACAATCTCACACCTTATGACCTTATGGTACTTACATTGCGGTAAAGGAGAATTAATCCGAGCTTCCCTGAAACAAGAATTTCGTTGGGCATCCGCTTATGGAATTACCTCAGTCATGTCAAACTCGTAAGCACGCATTGCATTGTAAAGGTCTTGCATGGCGAACGGCTTTGTAAGATATTTACAACCCGTGAGCTTTAAAAACGACTCTGTGGCTTCGCTCTCAAAGTCTCCGGTTATGAATATTATGCGCTCGGCAAGGTACGGCTTTACAGCGCTTACGCGCTTATACACCTCCATGCCGCCAAAGCCGGGCATCTTAACATCAAGCACTATCAGGTCGTAGTCGCGGTCCATAAGCATTTCTATGGCTTCCGCGCCGGAAGACGCGCCGTCTACAAAACCTACCGACGGCTCAAGAGCGTCTTTTATCGCTTTAACCACGCCCTCTTCGTCGTCAATGACAATTACGCTTTTACCGGAGAGACAGGAATAATCGCCCATGTTGGCGTCCGCCTCGCCTTTATCCGCGCCTGCGTCTTCGGTAAGAGCCGAAGGCAAGGCTATGCTGAAGGTCGTGCCGCGTCCGTCACGGCTTACTACGGAAATACTGCCGCCCATGCCCTCCACTATCCTTCTGCTTACGCTTAGCCCAAGGCCCGTGCCCTTGCCTACGTCTTTAGTGGTAAAGAACGGGTCGAATATTCTGTCTATAATCTTTTCCGGTATGCCCGGGCCGTCGTCGGAAACCTCCACGCACACTACGCCTATGTTTACCACCAAAGTTTTTATTGCCACGCGCGAACCCCTGCCGGATTCTTCTATGGCGTCTTTCGCGTTCTGCAAAAGGTTTATAAGCACCTGCTGAAGCAAATTGGCGTTGCACCTTGCCTGACACACGCCTTCGTCAAGGCTGAGGTGCACCTCAATGCCCGCAAGCTTTAGCTGGCGGCGCATCATTTCAGCCGACTTTTGAGCCACCGCGTTAATGTCGGTCTCGGCGTTTTCCGTAGTCTGTCCGCGGGCGAAGATAAGCAAGTCTTTGACAATGGCCTTTATTCTGAATATGCCTTCTTTTATCTGTAATAGGCTCTTAGCCTCACGCCCGCCGCCGTCCGCCGCGCCCTCCTGAAGCTCCACGTTCGCCATAATCACCTGAAGCGGGTTGTTAACCTCGTGCGCTATGCCTGCGGCCATCTCGCCGAGAGCGGCAAGCTTGCTTGAAAGCATTATCCTTTTTTGTATGAGCCTGTCCTCGGTAACGTCCTTTGCGGTAATTATAAAACCGCCTTTATCGTTGCCGATTTTAAGCTCGGTTATGGTAATCAGAATTATGCTTCCGTCCGCGTTCGCAACCTCTTCCATGTAAGCGTTGTTGCCAAGCCCCTCGCCAAGCTCCTTGGCCTTTTTGAATATGTTTGAAAACGCGCACGGGTCTTTTTCAGCGTGGGGGCAAGCGCCAAGCGAAGGCTCGACTCCGGTAGTGGAACAGTCGCTCGCGGAAAACTTGCACTGCGAAGCCATAAGCTCAAGCCCTTTTTTATTCGCCGATGTCGTCACGCCGTTTTTATCAACAACATATATGCCTTCATTAAGGCTTGAAAGTATGCCCGAGAGCTTCCTTTCCTCGTCGAATGTATGCGTAAGAAGCCTTTCAATGACCGTAGCCGCGTGCTGGCACATGGCGTTGAATATCTTTGACGACGACGCCCTTGAAAGCTCCGGATTAGAGTATGAAAATAACGTAATTACGCCGATATGACGGCCGTTGTAATTCAGCGGCACTTCAACCGAATAAACCGGAAAACCCTGACTGAACGCGTCCTGCCGCAGGTTCTTGCCACGAATGTAGGTAACAGTAAAATCTTTTATTTCATCCTCGTTAAAATCCTTGCAAAAGCCGTCGCCCGGAACTGAAAGCCTTCTTATCACCTCTTTTTGCCAGTCGCCTGAAAAAGAGCCTGACGCAGGGTAGAACTTGCCGTCTTTGTGGTTTTTGTAGCAGAGCAGATACGCGCCCGTGTCGAAGTCAACAATTGTGGCGAGTATTCTGAAAAAACTGTCCATCAGCGTGGGTATGTCAAAGACGCCGGAGGCCGCGTGGGTAAAGTCGTATATGACGTTAAGCCTCGCGTCTTTCTCCTGTATCTGCCCCGTAAAAACATCTTGTAGCTTGTTAAAACGCTCGGCAAGGAAGCCTATTTCGTCCTTGCTGTCAATTTTAAGCTCGCCCACGCTTTTGCCTTGCTCAAGCGCTTGTATATGCCTCTCAAAGCGTTTAAGCGGAATTATAACCACTTTAAAAAGAACGGCTGTCATACACGCAAGCGCTACAAAAAGCCCGCCCCAATAATACGGCATGGATAGTATTTCAGCCACTTCCCGCCAATCTTCAGTGCGATATTCATAAAATACCACATGCGACAACACCGGTAAAAACATGAGAAACGCCACCGGCACGGCTATCTTTACGCCAACATTGCTAAAAAGACACCTGAGCGGACAATTTCGCGTTTTAATACCTAAACTTTCATTATTCATCGTCAAGATGCCTCCTTACGTGAGTGCTCAAGCTAATAAACAACATCGAACGATGTAACTGTTTTTTGTTCGTTCATTTTATCTTAGCATATATAGCTGTAAATAATTTTCGTGTAGTTTAAAGTAATGCAAATTTCTTGCCAAAATGTTTATTATCAAAAATATCGCTAACAATAAACAGGCGTCTTCAAATCAAACGCAACTCTCTGTTTTTTATGATGGTTACAAGGGCGAAGCAGGACAAAATTAAGGCGGAAATAGCTACTAAAAATAAAATAACAGAACAATAACATGACAACCTTGTCTGATTTTGACATTGTTGTCATATTATTATCAAAATTATAACCAATGCTTTCAGGCTAACGCATTTTTAGACGGCAAAGAACGGCTTTAAGCGCGTTAACCAACGCTATGTTGCTCTTTTTGTCTTTTACGGCAACCCTGAAAAATTTTGATCCAAGGCCGCGCCACGCGCTTAAATCTCTTATAAGAATACCTTTTTTGAAAAGCAACCCTGTAAGCTCGTTAGCCGAAGGCGCGCCGCGTTGCACCTTTACCGTAATATAGTTTGCCGTTGAGTCAAAAGCTTGAAGACCGCGGATAGCGTTTATGCCGTCGAAAAGGCTTTGCTTTTCAATCTCGAGCCATTTAAGCGTCTTTTTTCTGAATTGAACGTCTCCAAGAGCGGCAATTCCAGCTAATGAAGCAACTGTGTTTACAGACCACGGCGGAAGAGCATAAGCG
>SCQA01000267.1 GCA_004298725.1 bacterium | reverse complement strand
TATGTCCCTTCCGCCGCCTACGCCTATAATAAATACCTTGGCGTTGTCGCGCAGATAATGCGCTATGTGCGTTACGTCGTATTTAAGGTGCTCGACCGATTTAGGGTTGCCGTCGTAATAAGTCATAACGGTTTCAGAAACGCCGTCAATGTCTATCATCTTTTCAATTATGGGGTTGTCTGCCTTATACGCGGAGCTTAACCCCCAACTGTACGGCGTTTTTACTATGCGGGTCGGGTACACGGCTATGCGCGAGAACGAATTCCATAATTCGAACTCAGGCACGTTGAAGCTTGCCTTAACCCACTCGACGCGCACCGGCTGATAAACGAAGTTTATTGCCATTAACAGCGAAAGCAGTATAAAGGCCGCGCTTGAAGCCTTCTTAAGTTTCGTATTTACGCAGTCCGAAGCAAAGAACACCGCTGAAAGCGCCGCCACGGCGCCAACAAGAAAAACGGCGGTGGGAGCGTCCATCGCGTTAAGCACGGGAAATACCATGAAAGCGCCGACACCCGCGCCGACAAGGTCGGCGGCATAGAAAAGCGAAGTCTTTTCAGGATAGCGGGTAAGGCACAAACAAACCACAACGCCGGCGCAGGCAAACGGAAAAGCGATAACAAGGTAAATAAACGCCGTTGAAAATACGCCAAGCCCGGTAAGCCTCGGATAAAACGGCACTGAAAGAAAGATGAAAAGCGCAATGTCAACTGATACGGCAAAAAGCAGAGCGAAGAGCGCCATCCTCTCGCCGAGTTTTTCCGGGGTAAAAAGGTCCGCTCTTTTATAAACAAAAATAGCCCCGACAGTAAGGCCGAACATGGCAACGGATATGGCAAAAAACGCGAAATAATACCATGTGGCGACGCTAAAGACCCTTGTAAGGAGTATTTCCAGCATCAAAGCCGCAAGGCTTGTTAAAAACAGCCCGGCATAAGTTTTACGCATTATAAAAACCCCTTTAACGTTGTTATTTGTTTATATGAAGTTATCGGCAACGTTGCCTTTTTTCTTTAAAGCCGAAAAAGAGAAAAAGGCAAATAGCCGCCGAACACAATGATATTACAAGACCAACCCTGAAACTTAACGGAAAATACGAAAATACCACCGTGCTTTTGCCTTTACCTACCGCCACGCCGCGCACCAAGCCGTTCACCCTGAAAACCTTTGCCTCGGCTCCGTTTACAAAAGCGCGCCAGCCATGGTAATAAAGATCCGTCAGCACCAACAAACCGCTTCTGTCGCTTTCAACGATAAGCTCCACGCGGTTTGGCTCGTAACGCACAAACGCCGCATTGTAATTCCCGGCTCCGCCTTCAGCGGGCAAAGCGACGTCTTCTTCAACCACGGCCTTTTCGTCAAGTTTCAAAACGTTGTCAAAGGCCGTATTTTGCGCCTCTTCCCATCCGCCGGCTCGCCCCGCATTGTAAACCACGAAAGCCCTTTTCAACGCCTTCGGGTTTTCAAAAATGCGTACCTCGTTATCATAAACAAGTTTAAACCCAAGTTCGCCAAGGCCGTAATTTTCTTTAAACGGCAAAACGTCAAAAGGAAAAAGCGGCACGGCAGGCATTATAAAATATTTTACGCCAAGGAGCGAATAGTTTGTAAGTTTAGCTCTAATATCGTTCGCAACAGGCCTTGTTACGAGCGAATATCGCACACCGCTACCGCTGATAACGGCCTTGCTTCTCTCCGGCCTTCCGGTAAACCAGAGCACGGAGTCGGTTGATTCGTCAATATCGTCAACGTGAAGCCTCTCTTTTCTGAATCTGTGAAACTCCTCCGGCAAAAGGGCATTTACGTAACGCACGTCTTTAAGGCCCGCTACCCCGGCAAAATTAGGGTAAAGCGCGCCCCCTGCTCCGGCAACCCTGAATTCACCGGGCCTATCGCGCAAGAACTCCACGAAAGGCGCTTTCTTGAAAGGGTCCTGCCTTTCGGGAAAACCAACAGGCGAATAAAAATCAATAATTAAAAAGGCCGCTAAAAACAAGCCGCAGAATAAAACTGCGGAGCGGTAAGAATTTTTATAAAATAAAAATACCGCGACAAGCCCTGTAAAAAAAGGAACCCATTTATAATAGAGCCAGTCCGCCTGGTAGCCTCTCGGCACGGCCCACCAAAGCTCGACAACGCCGAGGCATATAAGGGCGCATATAACGCCGCGCCTCTTAACGCCGGCCCGCGCCAAAAGAAGAAACGCGCACATTCCGGTAATTACGGTAACAACCGAACTTGCAAAGAGCGCCGGAAGAACAAACGGCCTCATGCTTGCACTGAAAAGTTCCGCCCTGCTTAACAAAAGTAACAAAGCAGGCAAAAACGCCAGCACTATGTACGCGCCCATTAAGAGCGCGAACAACACAAACGCCTGGTAGAAAGGACTGCGAGCGAAGACTCGCTTTAATTCAAAGTATATCCCGCTTTTTGCTTCGCCTTCAGTAACTTTTGCCACACGCAAGGTTGACTTGAAAATCACGGCCTCAAGCCCGACAGCCGATCCAACAGCCGCGCACAATACCCACGCCGGGCCAGCCCACCGAAGGCTCCAGACCTGATCAAAGAGCGGAAGCCCGCCAAGCCATACAAAGGGTTGAATACCTATATTTTTTAAAACAACGAAGAGCCCAAACGCCGTGAAAAAAAAACTTAAGCCCCTGTAAGCGAATTCTTTATTGAAAAAAGCCGTTAAAAGCCCGTAAAAAACGAGCAAAACCGGAATAACGCCGGTATATCCGCCAAGCGTATCCCACACGCCGTTAATCGGCATGAAACGGAAGTAACTTCCGTCAACGCCCTGCGCGAGGAGCTGTGCGCCAAGCGCCATTTCCGGCTGGACCGGAAACTCGGTCGCACCCGGAGTGACAATGGCAAATACGGCCTTCCAATTAACAAGGCCTTGCGCGCCAATCCGCCCGCCAAGCGGATGGATATGAAAG
>SCQA01000266.1 GCA_004298725.1 bacterium | reverse complement strand
GCAAGCGTGCCGTCCGGCAGTCTGTTTATGCCGACGTCTATTACAATTGCCCCTTGTTTTATCCATTCGCCTTTTACGAATCTGGGCGCGCCTATGGCCGCCACTACAATATCGGCTGAGGCAATTTTACCCGCCATGTCAATTGTTTTTGAATGACAAACCGTAACCGTCGCGCTTCTTTTGATAAGCATAAGCGCTACCGGCTTGCCGACTATGTTGCTTCTGCCTATTACCACGGCGTCCTTGCCTGTGATCTCAACGCCGGTTGAATCAATAAGGTGCATTATGCCAAGCGGAGTGCACGGCTGAAGAACCGGACTTCCGGTGGCAAGCCTGCCTATGTTGTACGGATGAAAACCGTCAACGTCCTTTGCCGAAGATATGGCTTCAAGTATAAGCTCTGAATTTATTTGCTCCGGAAGCGGAAGTTGAACGAGAATACCGTGGACTTCCTTTGACGAATTAAGCTCGCGTATAAGGCCAAGCAACGCGCCCTCGGTGGTTGTGCGCGGCAGTGTATGCTGAAACGACTTTATGCCGACTTCGGCGCACGCAATGGTTTTGTTCTTTACATAAACCTTTGACGCCGGGTTTTCACCCACAAGCACCACGGCAAGGCCCGGAACAAGCCCTCCGGCGTTTTTAAGCCCTTCAACCTCGATTTTAAGCGAGGCGCGTATGCCCACTGCTATTTCTTTACCGTTTATTATGCCTGCTTTGGTCTGCATTGCGTCAGTATACGTTAACGTGCCTTATTTTGCAAAAGATTTTCATTTTTTCACGCCGCGCCAGGCCTTGACAGCCATGCGACCTGCCTATATTATCTGAAGAGAGAGCCTATAAACGGCAATTTTTTTACATTACGCCTGCTCGAATATAACCGACTTTCACCCCCACCCCACCCTCCCCCAAGAAGGGGATTGATACCCCATAAAAGAGGAGGAGAATAAGGAAGATGTTTTTTAGACGAACTTGAAAAAACATATTGACATTAAAGGAAGGCCTTTTTGGAAAACATACCACTGCTAAAAAGCATAGTGCTTCTTATGGCGGTTTCCGTGCCTATGAGCATATTGCTCACGCGCGCGGGCATACCGACGGTTATCGGGTTCCTTCTTACCGGAATAATAATCGGCCCGTCGGGGTTCGGGGTTGTATCCGGCTCCGCCACCATTGACACCCTTGCCCGCGTGGGCATGGTGCTTCTTCTGTTTACCATCGGCCTTGAATTTTCCCTCTCAAAGATGCTCAATATCCGCAGAGAAGGCATAATAGGCGGCGGTTTGCAGGTGGCCGTCACCGTGGCCATAGTCACCGTTGCCGCTAACGCGGGCGGCCTGCCGTTTAAAACCGCGCTTCTTATAGGCTTTATAATCGCTCCGTCGTCAACGGCCATCGTTTTGAAGATGTTTATGGACAGGGGCGAGGTCAGCGGCCCTCAGGGGAACCTTTCAGTAGCCATATTGCTCTTTCAAGACATCTGCGTAGTGCTTATGGTTATGCTGGTGCAAATGCTCGGCGACGGCCACGGCGTAGCGTCAGGCGGGGTAATATTGGGCCTCGCCTACCCGCTTGCCGCTTTCGCGGGCATGGTGGTTGCAATTGCCTACGTCATACCGAAGATATTTAATCAGGTAGTTAGGCTTAGAAGCAGGGAAATCTTTGTGCTTACGACGGTTCTCGTATGCCTCGGAAGCGCGTGGCTTGCTTCGCTCTTCGGCCTTTCCCTTGAAGTGGGCGCGTTCATAGCCGGGCTTGCCATTTCAGAGTCCGAATATTCAAGCCAGATCGTCGCGGACGTAGTTCCGTTCAGGGACACTTTCGCGAGCCTTTTTTTCATTTCAATAGGCATGCTCCTTGACGCGCATTTCTTTGCAGGGCATATTCCGGCGGTGCTGATTGCCACCACAGCTATTTTATGCGTAAAAACCCTTGCAATAGTGGCGGTCGGGCAGGTGTTGAAGTATCCGCTGAGGCTCTCCATAGCCGTCGGCCTTATTCTTTCGCAGATAGGCGAATTTTCTTTTATTCTAATGAAAATGGGCCGGAGCTACGCAATGCTTGGCGACGGGCTTTATCAAACGTTGCTCGCAACGACGATTCTAAGCATGGCGGCTACGCCTTTTATATTCAAATCGTCATCAAGGCTTGCTTTCGGAACCGCGCATCTTTTCAAGAAAACCGGCAGAAAGACCGAGGATAAAAAGGCTCCGTACGCCAATCACGTCATCATAATAGGCTTCGGCCTTAACGGCAGAAACCTCGCGAGCGTCCTTAAAAAAACCGGCATACACCACGTGGTGGTTGATATAAACATTGAAAGCATTAAAAAAGCCAAAGCAGGCGGACATAAAGCGCTTTACGGCGACGCCGCTCACCCTGAAATACTGAAAAACCTCGGCATTTCAGCCGCAAAGATGCTTGTCGTGGCAATATCAGACCCTGTAAGCACAAGGCGAATAGTCAAAGCCTCGCGCGAGATTAACCCTGCCGTGTCAATCATAGTGAGGACGCGTTATATAAAAGAAGTGGAGGAGCTTTACAGGCTTGGCGCGAGTCAGGTTATACCTGAGGAATTTGAAACGTCCGTTGAAATATTCGCCAGAGTTTTGAAAGACTACCGCGTACCCGGCAACATCATACAAAACCAGATAGATTTAATACGGCAAGAAGGCTACTCAATGCTTAGAAACCCGTCAATAACCGGCGAGCATCTTCAAAAACTGACGAGCATACTTGAAGCGAGCCTTATGGATACTTTTTACGTTGACGCCGCAAGCCCCATAGCGCACAGAACCATAGCTGAAACCAACCTTAGAAAACTCACCGGAGCCTCCATCATAGCGGTTGTGCGACACGGCAGTGCAAAGACAAACCCGGCGCCGGACTTTATCATCACTCCGGGAGACATACTCGTCATACTCGGAAGCCACGCCGAGCTTAACGCGGCAGTGGCGGCGCTGAAAGAAAAATGATTAGTGAATGGCTGGCAGTACCCGTCATACAAGGCTGTTACCTATGTCCGTAGGTTCTTTTGTAATCTTTGTTAGCAGGTTGCACTCCCTTTTGGGCACCACCTTTGTTAAAGGGGGAACAAGGGCGATTTATAAAGCTAAGGAAAGTCTGATTAATTTCTTTTTCTCACCTCTCCCCTTTATCCCCGTAGTGGTATTGCAGGAGAGGGTGTAGATCCCCTTTGGGAAGAAAGTTGGAATGGCGGGGCAAAAAGGACAGAGACCAACAAAATAAATTGGAACTAAGCGCCTAATATTCACCAAATAACCCACCATTATCGTTTCCACGCTCCAGAGTCCATAACAAATACACAAAAACCCAAAAGAAAATAGGCCGTTATGACACGCAGTCATAACGGCCTAAACTCTTCTCAAAAACCTTACTTCCAAGCCATAGGGCTTATGGCTGTTTATAGCCGACTCCGGCAAACTGAACCGCGTTAGGATCCTCGGCCCTTGGGGGCGATACCGCGTGTACGCCGCCGCATTTCGGGCATTTCGACACAAACGTAATCATTTTAAACGGCGCTCCGCACCCCTGACATTTTGTCTGAAGCCCGCCGTTTGGTATCGGGGCGTTCTTCACTCCGCCGCCGTGGGCGTTAGAAACAAACTCCACAAGCTCCAAACCCTCTGAAAACGGCCCTCCGCCGGACGGCCCGCAACTTCCGCAATCACTCATCTTAAAAATCCCCCTCTTCTTAGGCTGATAATGGCAGTCCGCGTCAACTGCCATGTTGCAAATATAATACTATATTTTTGCCTCCGATTCAACCGGAATGATAGCTTTAAGATGTTTATCAGTTATCAGTGTACAGTTCACGGTTATTATCGTTCCAACGCTCCCGCGCGGGAACGATAATAAAAGCGAATGCTGATTTTTTAGCCGCTACGCTAAAAACTGTTTTGGCGAGCTACCGTGCCGATTCAGTTAAGACAAAAAACCAACAAAGATAATCTCGCAATATGCGTATCAATCAAGCCCGTCTAAAATCCTCCGCATTCCCTTAACCAGCCTCCTCTATAATCTTCACCACGCTCTCTTCCTGCCCTATAGCCATTATATGTGCGCCGTGGCAGAACTTTTTAAGCTCGCGTACCTGCCGCGCCGCTATTTTTATGCCCGCCTCAAGCTGGTCCTTCGCCCCCGTAAGCTCGTCTATGACAGACGGCGGCACATGCACGCCCGGCACGTTCTTATTCAAAAAATTGGCCATATTCGCGGACTTTAAAAGTAGTATTCCGCCAAGCACCTTCACGTTGAACTTGACGGAGCCTTCAAAAAACCTCTTGAATTTATCCATGTCGAATATCGCCTGCGTTTGGAAAAACCGCGCGCCCGCGCCCACCTTCTTTTCAAACTTCATCTCCTCCGGCTCCCACGGGTTCGCCTCCGGCGCCACTACCGCGCCGATAAAAAAATCCGTCGCGCCGCGAAGCTCCGTGCCCTTCATGTTTTTGCCCGCGTTCAAAGTAGCTATCGTTTCGACAAGCTGAACAGAATCAAGGTCGTAAACCGCCTTTGCGTCGCGGTGGTCCCCGAACGAAACGTGATCCCCTGTAAGCGCGAGGATGTTCCTTACGCCAAGCGCCCACGCGCCAAGAATGTCGGACTGAATCGCAAGGCGGTTTCTGTCTCTGCATGTCATTTGAAAGACAGGCTCAACGCCTTCTTTAAGTAAAAGCGCGGAACACGCAAGCGACGAAAGCCTCATTACGGCGCGTTGATTATCCGTAACGTTAGCAGAGGTTATTTTGCCCTTTAAAAGACGCGCCTTTTCAATAAACACGGAAGTATCCGTGCCGCGTGGCGGGCATATTTCAGCCGTGATGACGAATTTGCCCGCGTTCAATTCTTTTTGAAGTTTGCTTTTTTCCGTCATTATTTTAAAAAACCCCTTAATATTGATTTAAAAACAGACAGGCCGCCCGCGGAACCTAAATCCGCTTCACACGCCCTTTCAGGGTGAGGCATGGTGCCCATGACGTTACCTTTTTCATTAACAATGGCCGCTATGTTGTTTATCGAGCCGTTCGGGTTTGCACTATCGCTTGCTTGGCCGTTTGCGTCGCAATATCTGAAAACAATTCTTCCAGTATCTTCAAGCAGTTTTATGGTGTCTTTTTCGGCAAAATAACTGCCGTCCGCGTGCGCTATGGGAATATCCGTTATTTCGGCGGGTTTGTACTGGTTGGTAAACGGCGTTGAGTTGTTTTCAACCTTAAGCTTTACCTGAGAGCAGATGAACTTTAGGCCCTTATTTCTCATGAGCACGCCCGGAAGAAGCCCCGCTTCGGTAAGTATCTGAAAACCGTTGCATATGCCAAGCACAAGCCCGCCCTTGCCGGCAAAATCAACAACTGCGGACATTACCGGCGAAAAGCGCGCTATGGCGCCGGTACGCAGATAATCGCCGTATGAGAACCCGCCCGGCAGTATCACGCAGTCAAAACCTTTTAAAGAGACCTCCTTATGCCAAACATAATCGGCCTCTTGCCCAAGCACATGCTTGGCGACGTGATACGCGTCGTGGTCGCAGTTCGAACCGGGAAATACAATTATGGCAAACTTCAATTTCTATCCTCTCAAAAAAAACCGTTGCTGAATTTGCGGCGAAGTTAACGGCTTTCAACGGTTATCGTTATCGGTTATCAGACCATTTTGGCGGGCAGTGCCCGCCCTGCGAAACTACAAAACTTTAATATAATATCCCCTGCCCCTCTTTATAAAAGAGGGGTTTACAACTTCGCAGAATCACTGATATTTTGGCGGGCAGTGCCCGCCCTACAAAACTACACCAACCTATGAGTATACTCATGGACGCTGGAGCGTCCCCAAATGCGTTTCCACGCAGGAGCGTGGGAACGATAACAACAACCATTCACTATTCACCATTCACCGTCTTTACTCTATCTCTATTGTGTAGTTCTCGATAACGGTGTTGGCAAGGAGCTTTTCGCACATATCTTTTATGCGCTTTTTTTCATCGTCAACCGAGGCGGCGTTTATTTCCAGCTCCATAAACTTGCCAATGCGTACGTCGCTTACTTCGCTGAAATCCATGGATTTAAGCGCGCCCATCACCGCCCTGCCCTGCGGGTCTAAAACGCCTTTTTTGAGCGTAACATAAACTTTTGCCTTCATAATAGTTCCTTTTAAGCTTCTAATAAACCGCCATGTACTCGGCAAAAGATTTAGATTCTGGAATCGGCGCGTTATCCTCTTGCAATCCGCGAACATGCATTTCAATAGCCTCGTGCATATTCTTTTCCACGTCTAACCGGGTAGCCCCTGTGGCTACGCATCCCGGTAAATCAGGCGAATACGCAGAATAATTACCGTCCGCCTTTTCTATGACTACGAGAAAACGATGCATATTACTTTCCCTCCTTAAGATTTGCCTGCTTCAGTATGCTGTTAAGCGTCCCCGGAGCCAAATCGTCATTTGGATGTCCGGCGATGGTAACTCTGCCGGACTTTTCAGAATGTTTATATTGCCGATGACTGCCTTTTGTAACAACCAAGTATCAGCCATCAGCTTTTATATGTTTTATAATATCCCGTATTTTCATTATAGCCTGACAACATTTCTTGAACTCAGCGCATTACCTTTTCAAGCACCTTCTGGTACGCTTCTTCCACGTTGCCGAGGTCGCGTCTAAAGCGGTCCTTGTCCATTTTGTCTCTTGTCTCTTTATCCCATAGCCTGCATCCGTCCGGGGTTATTTCATCGGCAAGAAGCACCTCGCCTTTATGGCTTCCGAACTCAAGTTTGAAATCAACAAGTATTATGCCGCGCTCGTCGAAAAACTTAGTTAGTATCTTGTTTATCTTCAGCGCCTCGGCCTTTATGATGTCAAGCTCCGCGTTGCTTGCGAGGCCGAAAGCCCTGATGTGATATTCGTTTATCATCGGGTCGCCAAGCGGGTCGCTCTTGTAATAAAGCTCAAGTATGGTCTCTTTCAACGCCGCGCCCTCTTCAATGCCCATTCTTTTTGACAGGCTTCCCGCGACAATATTTCTCACGACAACCTCTATGGGAAATATCTTGACCTTCTTTACGGCCATGTCCCTTTCATCCGGCATATCCACAAAGTGGGTCTTTACGCCGTTCTTTTCAAGGTATCTGAATATCCTTGAAGATATTCTGTTGTTCAGCACGCCCTTATTTACGATAATTCCCTTTTTTTTGCCGTCAAGGGCCGTGGCGTCGTCTTTAAAATATTGAATGAGAACATCGGCGTCTTCCGTTGTGTAAAGCGCCTTTGCTTTGCCTTCGTAGATTTTCTCGCACTTCTTCATCATTCCTCCGTTAGCGCCTCGCCTTTTTACGTCCAAAGGCCCTGCCGAATATATAGTCAACGTTTTTAAGATACGGCTTCATGTCGAAACACGACTCGACTTCTTTTGGCGTAACCTTCTCCATTACCTCGCCGTCGTCAAGCAGGTTCGTTTTAAAATCCCCAAGCCCTTGCCAAACCTTCATGGCGTTTCTCTGCACTAACCTGTAAGCATCTTCCCGCGTAACGCCTTTTTCAACTAACTTCAAAAGGACTTTTTGCGAAAATACGGCGCCTTTAAGCTTGTCCATATTCGCAAGCATATTTTCAGGATAGACAACAAGGCCGCTTATAAGGCCCGTTGCCCTTGCGAGCATGAAGTCCACCAGTATCGTCGCGTCCGGCCCTATTACGCGCTCAACGGACGAGTGGCTTATGTCCCTTTCGTGCCACAGCGCCACGTTTTCAAGCGACATGGCGGCATAGCCGCGCACAAGCCTTGCAAGGCCGGTGAGATTTTCAGATAAAATAGGGTTTCTCTTGTGCGGCATGGCGGACGAGCCTTTCTGGCCTTTTGTGAACGGCTCTTCGGCCTCGAAGACTTCAGTCCTTTGAAGGTGCCTTATTTCCATTGCGAACTTCTCAATGGACGCCGCGGTAATGGCGAGCGCCGAAAAAAATTCCGCGTGCCTGTCCCTCTGCACCACCTGAGTGGCAACCGGCTCCGGCGTAAGCTTGAGCTTTTTAAGAGCGTACTCCTCGACAAACGGCGATATGCTTGAAAACGTGCCGACCGCGCCGGAGAGCTTGCCGCACGAAATAGTCTCTTTGGCCCGCCTGACGCGCTCCAGATTCCGCTTCATTTCCGCGTGCCAAAGCGCCATTTTAAGGCCGAATGTCGTAGGCTCCGCGTGTATGCCGTGCGAACGGCCCATCATTACCGTGTCTTTATGCTCGTGGGCCCTTTTTTCAAGAACGACCAAAAAGCCCTCTATGCCGCCGATTATCAGCTCCGCGGCCTCTTTCATCTGAAGGGCCGTCGCCGTGTCAAGCACGTCTGACGACGTAAGCCCCATGTGAATATAACGCGAATCAGGGCCGACGTATTCCGCTACGGAAGTAAGAAACGCTATTACGTCGTGCTTTACTTCTTTTTCTATTTCGTCAATCCGCTTGACGTCAAAGCGCGCCTTTTTCCTGATATTATCCAGCGACTTTTTAGGAATCTTGCCGAGCTTATGCCACGCCTCGCACGCGGCAATTTCAACGTCAAGCCACAACCGGAACCTGTTTTCCGGCTCCCATATGCGAGCCATCTCCGGCCTTGAATAACGTCCTATCACTTTAAAATCTCCGTTTTTCCAAAAATATTACCCTTAATATATAACAGACTATCGCTTGACTTTACAAGAAGGTTTTAACGAGCACGGTTGGCAAAAACAGAACCTTTGCGATACGGCTATAGAACGATTTGCTATTTTTCACGCATAGCTTTTCGCTACATTAACAAATACGTCTCTACCTCTCACCCTTGTATATTGAAGATAGTAGCTTTTAAATTCTTTGTAGAAACAGGTCTTCAGACCTGTTAGCCAATGACCGGCAGTTATAATCCCTCACCTTACTCCTCTCCCAAAAAGGGGATTGATATCCATCAAGGGGAGAGAAAAAAGAACTTACAAAATCTAACCTCTCTTACCAACCCATAGCGCTTCGTTTTTCCTTAAAACGCTTCTGGCGGAAGGCCTCCTCGCGCTCCCTTTCCTCAAGCGCCCGTTCTATCTCCTTTATACGCCGCCTGATTGACGGCAAAACAACCTCTGATAAAGCGTTAATCTTTCTCGTATCGGCCTTTATCACTTCGCCAAGGCGGGTAAGCCTTGCCTCTTTTGAAGCAATCTTCACCAAAACGTCACCGGCCCTTTCAAAGTCTCCGGCGGCCTTTAACACAAGCGGCCTTTCCATAACAGGCGAAGTATCCCTTGCCTCAAGGGTACGGGTAAGCGATACTTCCGCTATTTCAGGAACATTCACGCCCCATATATTTTTAAGCTTAATCTCCAAAGAAACCTCGCGCCTTGACGCATGGGCAAATGATTCAATTGCTTTGGTTCCGTAAAGCGCTTCGGCAAGCGTAACACTCCTCTGGCCGGACGCGATAAGCCCGGTCATAGCCTGCCTTAGCCTTACACACTCTTCAATAACGCCGAAAAACTCCTTCATAAGGGCTTCTCTTTTGCTCTTTAGAAGACCCATGCCCCTTGACACAACGTAATGCCTGCCCTTCAGAAAAAGAAACTGCTGTCTTGTCGGCGCGCTCTTTTCCATGCGTGTCAGGCCTCCGGCACGGTTGCAAGAAGCTCTGTCGCGAGGTCAAGCGTTTCGTCAATTGTCCTTGCCGTCATGCCCTGCCCGATAAAGGTATTTTCAAACTCGCCCGCGAACGCAAGGTATTTTCTGTCCGCTCCGGTTATGCCTTCCTCGCCGACTATCGCTATAAGCCGCCTTGCGTCAACTCCGGCCGCGTAGGCCGAGTATAACCTGTCCGCGAGCTTTCTGTGCCCCTCCCGCGTCTTACCCTTGCCCGTGCCGAGGTTCATTAGCCGCGAGAGGCACGGCAAAACATCTATGGGCGGGTAAACGCCTTTTCTGTGCAGGGCGCGGCTAAGCACAATCTGCCCTTCGGTTATGTAGCCGGTAAGGTCGGGTATGGGGTGCGTTATGTCGTCATCGGGCATTGTAAGTATGGGCAGAACGGTTACTGAGCCTTTACGTCCCTTGAGTCTTCCGGCCCTCTCATAAATAGAGGCAAGGTCCGTGTACATATAACCCGGGTAGCTTCTGCGTCCGGGTATCTCTTCGCGGGCGCTGGCTATCTCCCTTAACGCTTCGCAGTACGCGGTCATGTCGGTAAGCACTACCATAACGTGATAGCCCTTTTCAAAGGCAAGGTATTCTGCCGTGGCAAGCGCTATTCGCGGGGTAAAGAGCCTTTCAATGGCCGGGTTGCTCGCCTCGTTTATAAAAGCCACGGTTCTATCGGCTACGCCGCTCTCTTCAAGCGATCTTCTGAAAAAGAACGCCTCGCGCGACGTTATGCCCATGGCGCCAAGCACCACGCAAAAACCCTCCTCGCCGCCAACCTTCGCTTGCCGTACTATTTGCAGGGCAAGCTCGTTTGCGGGAAGCCCCGGCCCGGAAAATATCGGAAGCTTCTGCCCCCTGACAAGCGTATTAAGCCCGTCTATGGCCGATATGCCGGTCTGTATGAAAAAATCCGGCTTTTCCCTTGAAACAGGGTTCATGGGCATACCGCCCGCTTCGACAAAAGCCTCCGCCACAATAGGCGGCAGGCCGTCTATGGGCAGGCCGAGGCCGTCAAAGACCCTGCCGAATACCTCCGTTGACACTGCCGCCTTAACCGGCTCCCCCTCCGGAATTATCGCCGTGCCCTTTGTGTCAATGCCGGATGTTCCTTCAAGCACCTGTATAAGCGCCCTCGAGCCTTTAAGTTCAAGTATCTGTCCGGTTCGCGTTTCACCTGTTCCAAGGCGCACTTTACAGACGTCGCCAAGGCTTACCCCGATTAAGTTGTCCGCAAAAAGAAGCGCTCCAGTTATACCGGTTATACTGCGATATTCTTTTACAATTAAAATGCTCATTACTCCTCAGTAGTTACAACGCCTGACGCGTCAAAACCGGTTGTTATGTCTTTTATAAGCGAGGCCGCGCGCTTTTCAAAGCCGACTGATGCAATATCTTTCATGCTCATTATATTTTTTCTAAGTTCCGAGGCGAGTATCTTCTCTAAAAAAACGCCTTTTTTAAGAGCGGCATCGGCCGAGTCCCAGAACGCGAATATGACCTTCAGCATCCAAAACTGCTTGTTATACGTGTTAAAAGCGTCTGATTCGTTGTAAACGCTCTGCTTTAAAAAAACCTCCGTGGCTATTATCGCCGTTTCAAAAGCAAGCCTGTCCGTCTCCTGAAGCGCCTCCATGCCTATTATCTGCACCACCTCTTTTAACTCGGCCTCTTTTTGAAGAAGCCTTAGAAGCCGCCCGCGCACAAGCGGCAGTTCCGGCGCTACGTTCTCTTCAAGCCACGCCGCAAGGCCGTCAAAATACAGGCTGAACGACGACTGCCAATTCACCGACGGAAAATGCCGTCTGTTGGCAAGGTCCGGGTCAAGCGCCCAGAACGCTCCGGCGAACCTAAGGGAGGCTTGAGTAACCGGCTCTGAAAAATCACCGCCCGGAGGAGATACGGCGCTTACAATTGTTATCGAACCTTTTCTGTTGCCTTCACCAAGGCAATTAACCCTGCCGGACCTTTCGTAAAAACCGCCGAGCAAAGTGGCAAGGTACGGCGGAAAGCCTTCTTCGCCCGGCAGTTCCTCAAGCCTTGACGATATTTCACGAAGCGCCTCTGCCCATCGCGAAATGGAATCCGC
>SCQA01000265.1 GCA_004298725.1 bacterium | reverse complement strand
TAAAATTAACGGAGCCTGCCTGCCCAAGGCTTCCGCCTGAGCGGGTGAACAAGAACCTCACTTCAGAAGCGGTTCTGTTTTTGTTGTCGGTCATGTAATTTACAAGCACCGCCACTTTGCCCGGGCCGTAACCTTCATAAGTGCCTTCTTCATATATAACGCCCTGCAATTCGCCCGCGCCTTTTTTAACGGCCCGGTCAATGTTGTCGGACGGCAGATTTTCTGCCTTGGCGAAATCAATTGCCTGCCTTAAACGCGGGTTGCCGGAAGGGTCGCTTCCGCCCATCTTGGCCGCAACCATTATTTCTTTTACGAGCTTTGTGAATGCCTTGCCTTTTTTAGCGTCTGTTTTGGCCTTTTTGTGTTTTATATTAGCCCATTTGGAATGCCCTGACATAGGCAGAATACCTCCGCGCTCAAATCTTTAGTGTGCCTCTAAAAATTGCCCTTTTCCCCGATCTCTTCGTTAGGGCGAAATAACAATGCTCACATATTAGCATATATGCTCCGCTTTTTATTCCGCCCCGCCTCGACCTCGGAAAAAATTTCTAATTTTTAGCAGGCACCCTTATATTACTCAACTCTTAACACAAATAAATTGTTTTTGCAATTTTCTTATCCGCTTAACACCGCGTAAATAACGCTAATTTCATATGCGCCCTTACCGTCATTTTTAGATTATCGCGTCGAAAAAGTCTTTTGCCTTGAGTATGGTTTCGTCGTATTCTTCCTCTGGTTTCGAGTCCGCCACTATGCCGCTTCCCACGCTTAAATAAAGCGCACCGTCTTTATACACGGCGGTTCTTATTGCCATTGCC
Organism: bacterium; assembly: GCA_004298725.1. GTDB lineage: Bacteria > Desulfobacterota > GWC2-55-46 > GWC2-55-46 > GWC2-55-46 > SCQA01. Next base: position 8,478 of record SCQA01000265.1, on the reverse strand, counting down.
ATGTCCATATCGCCGGAAAAATCAACCCAGCCAAGGCCGCCGGTATAAAGCCCGCGAGGGGCGTTTTCAAGCTCGTCTATTATTTCCATGGCGCGAATCTTCGGCGCGCCGGTAACGGAACCGCCCGGAAATATCGCCCTTAAACACTCAAGCGAAGAAGATTCAAGCGTGGAGCTTATCGTTGACACCATGTGATGAAGCCCGGGAAATGTCTTTACAGCCTCGAATTGCGTTACCTTTACCGAGCCTGGCGCGGATACCGCCCCGAGGTCGCTTCTTTCAAGGTCAACTATCATTACGTGTTCCGCGCGCTCTTTTACGCTGTTTTTAAGCGCCCATATAAACCTCTTGTCTTCTTCCGGAGTACGCCCGCGCGGACGCGTGCCTTTTATGGGCGACGTTTGGGCGCTGGTTCCATCTGTTTTTAAAAGCCTCTCCGGCGAGTTCGATATTATTTGAAAATCGCCCATGTCCATAAACGCCGAAAACGGAAGCGGACGGTTCTTGACAAGCCACGCAAAGAGCGCAAGCGGATCGCCCTGCCACTGTATTTTAAGCCTGTGAGAGATGTTTATCTGGTATATATCGCCGTCCTTGATGTACTCCTGCGCTATTTTCACGGCGCGAATATATTCATCCCTTGTAGTGTTTGACACAAAGCCGGCCCCGGCCTTATGCAAAGGAATATCATCGTGGTTCTGCCTGTTGCCTCCGTTAGTAAGAGCCGTTTTTATCTTTTGAAACGCATCAAGAAAACGGCTGTCATCCGCGCAGACCACAAAACTCTTGTTCTCAACGCTGTCAAACACATAGACGGCTCCGTACAAACCGGCAACGCAGTCCGGCAGAGTAAGTTCGTTCTTACCGCTCTTAGCGCCTTGCCTTAAATTGTAAGAAAAGTAACCTGCCGCGCCTCCGGTGAACGGAAACCGCTCTTTGCCAATTTCCGCATCCGCGGCAGTCTCGCTGAAAAGCGCTGTAATCGCTGAAAAAACATCGCCGTCAAAAGCAGACTTTTTCTTGCCTATCCGTTCAACTACAGTGCCGCGGGGCAATGCCTTGACAACGGCAACGGGGTCAGCAGATGCGAAAGAATACCTTCTGTCAGGCCCTCCGGTGAATATGAACGGCAACGGCATATGCCGCAAGGCTGAAAACGCCTCAAGCGGCATTATGTTTTTAACTTCTTCTATTCGGGTTTTCATTCTTTCTATCATATTAGATGTCAACGTCAAAAAACAGTAAAAAGTCTGCCCTGTCCGGTTTTTAATCAGTTCTACACGCTATTTAGCCGGTTATCGCTTAATCTCTCAAAAAAAACAATGAAAATTTAATTGTTATGTGATAGACTAAAGGGCTAAAATGCGCCATGAGAAGAAAAACACGTAAAATTAAAATAGGCGGTGTTTACGTAGGCGGGGGCGCCCCGGTGACCGTGCAGTCAATGACCAATACGGACACGGCCGACGTTATTGCAACGGTTGCCCAGATACAGGCGCTTACCGCGCTTGGATGCGAAATAATCCGCGTCGCGGTGCCGGACATTGCCTCCGCAAAAGCCATTACGGAGATTAAAAAAGAAATAACCGTTCCGCTTATCGCGGACATACATTTCGACTATAAGCTCGCGCTTGCCTCGGTTGACGCCGGGGCGGACGGCCTGCGGCTTAACCCTGGCAACATCGGCTCAACCAACAGAATACGCGAAGTCGTAAAGGCCGCGGTTGAAAGAAAACTTCCCATACGCATAGGCGTCAACGCCGGTTCGCTTGAAAAAGACCTGCTTGACAAGTACGGGCACCCGACAAAAGAAGCGCTTACGGAGAGCGCCCTTCGCCACATCCGAATTTTAGAGGACTTCGGCTTTAACGACATAAAGGTTTCAATAAAAGCCTCGAGCGTGCCGCTTACAATAGCCGCATACAGGCTTCTCGCAGGGCAAGTGGACTACCCGTTTCATATCGGCATAACCGAGGCCGGCACGTGTTTTTCAGGCTCCATAAAGTCAGCAGTAGGGCTTGGCATACTGCTCTCGGACGGCATAGGCGACACGCTCCGCGTCTCTTTAACAGGCGACCCGCTTGACGAAGTAAAAACAGGCTGGGAGATATTAAAAGCGCTTGAAATAAGAAAACGCGGGGCAACCATAATTTCATGCCCGACGTGCGGCAGAATAAAGTTTGACGGAGCCGGCATAGCAATTGAAATTGAAAAACGGCTTTCCCACGTTAAAGAATCAATAAAAGTTGCCGTTATGGGATGCGTGGTGAACGGCCCGGGCGAGGCGATAGAAGCGGATGTGGGCGTGGCCGGAGGCGATGGCGTCGGGCTGATTTACGTAAAGGGAGTGCCGCTGAAAAAAGTGCAACAGGAATTCATAGTGGATACGGTAATTGAAGAAGTAATGAAAATTATCGAGGAAAGAAAAATATAGGCCGCCTTAACCCCGGTTAATCAAATATACAAAAACAAAAGGAGACGCAAAGAATAAGATGGCTGAGAAAACCATTGAACAGAAAAATTCAAGCTGGACGACTTGGGTGGCGCTTTCTACGGCTGGCATGGCGGTATTGGCCGCGCTGACCACGCTTTACATGGGCAAGTTTTCGTCGCGCACAATACTCGCTCAGGCGCAAGAAAGCGACCAGTGGGCGTTCTATCAGGCGAAGTCAATAAAAGGGCACACCTTTGAGATGCAAAAACAGCACATGGAACTTGAGGCGCTGACACTGAAGGGGAAAATCTCGAAGGATTTAGCGGAGAAGTTTGAAAAGACAATCAAGGGCTACGAGGAAAATATCAAGCGCTATGACGTGGAAAAAAAGGAAATAAAAGACAAAGCCGGCGCGCTTGAAAAAGAAAAGCAGACGGCGCAGACGCGCGGCGGAAAATTCGCCTTCGGCCTTATATTTTTGCAAATAGCCATAATGCTTTCGTCAATATCGGTTATAACAAAGAAACGTCCGCTCTGGTACTTCGGCATAGCGCTCACAAGCGTCGGGCTTTTCTTTTTCCTTGACGGCTTTTACCTTTTTTACTGACAGGCTTATGTTCGCACTTGACGACAAGCTAAAGCAAGGCTCGGCCGAGGTTGCCTCTCTTGACCTCTGCCTCGTGCTTTTGATGAACGACAAAACATGGCCGTGGCTTATTCTTGTGCCGCGCGTAAAAAATGCGCGCGAAATACGCGAGCTTAGTAAGCCGGACAGAACGCTTTTAATGGAAGAGATTGTAATAGCCTCAAATGTAATCGAACGGCTTTACAAGCCGGACAAGATAAACATAGGCGCGCTTGGGAACGTGGTGCCACAGTTGCACGTTCACGTGATCGGCAGGTTTAAAAGCGACAAGGCATGGCCCGGCCCGGTTTGGGGCGCTCTGCCGCCGGTGCCTTACGCCGCGCATGAGTTGCAAGACGCGATTAAAGACCTTAAAAATGCCTTCGCCTCAGGGCGCGGATAGACACGGAGGAGTTTTTTTAAAATGCTTAAAATTGATAATATGTCGAAGTCATACGGCAGGCACGTCCTTTTTGACAAAGTGGGCTTGATGTTGAATCCCGGTGAAAGGGTCGGCCTTGTGGGCAGAAACGGCCACGGCAAAACGACCATATTCAGGATGATACTTGGTCAGGAAGAGCCCGACGAAGGCGTCGTAAGCCTGCCAAAACGCTACACCGTGGGGCACCTTTCCCAGCACATAAAATTCACGGAAGATACCGTCATAAAAGAAGTCTGCCTCGCCCTGCCAAAGCATGAAGACGGCACCGACGAAACATACAAAGCCGCCGCGATACTGCACGGCCTTGGCATTGAAACCGAGCTTTTCGAGCGCCATCCTTCAGAGCTTTCCGGCGGGTATCAAATAAGGCTTAACCTTGCCAAAGCGCTATGCTCCGAGCCGAACCTGCTTCTGCTTGACGAGCCGACAAACTACCTTGACATTATCTCGCTAAGGTGGCTGAAGACGTTTTTAAGGAATTGGCCCGGCGAGCTTATGCTTATAACGCATGACCGCGGGTTTATGGACTCCGTAACCACGCATACCATAGCCATACACAGGCACAAGATAAGAAAAATCGCCGGACCTACCGAGAAACTCTACGCCCAGCTTGAGCTTGAAGAGGAGATACACGAGAATACGCGCGTAAACGAAGAAAAGATACGAAAAGAAGCTGAGGCCTACATAAACAGGTTCAGGGCGCAGGCGACAAAGGCAAGCTCGGTGCAGTCGCGCATAAAGGCCCTTGAAAAGAGAGGCACGCTTGACAAGCTCGACAGAATACGAACGCTTGACTTTGAATTCACTTCCGCTCCTTTCCAAAGCAAAGAAATGCTGAAAATTAAATCCCTCTCGTTCGGTTTTACGCCGGACGAGCCGCCGCTTTTTGAAAACCTCTCTATCAGCGTGGGAAAGAACGAAAGAATCGCCGTAATAGGAAAAAACGGCAAGGGTAAAACGACCCTTCTAAATCTCATAGCAGGAGAACTGCGGCCGGTATCCGGCTCGATTGAATGCCACGACAACTTGAAGATAGCGTACTTCGGGCAGACTAACGTAGCAAGGCTAAGCCCTGAAAAGACGGTTGAGCAAGAAATCATGTTCGCGCATAAGGATGAAAACCGGGGCGTGGCGCGGCGCATTTGCGGCGCGATGATGTTTTCAGGGGACGACGCGTTAAAGAAAATAAACGTCCTCTCCGGAGGCGAAAAGAGCAGAGTGCTTCTCGGTAAAATTCTCGCCACGCCGGCAAACCTGCTTCTTCTGGACGAGCCGACTAACCACCTTGACATGCACTCGGTTGACGCGCTTGCCGAAGCGGTTGACGCGTTTGACGGCTCCGTGATTATCGTAACTCACAGCGAGGCGCTCCTAAAACGCATGGCAAAGCGGCTGATTGTTTTTGACGAAGGCAAAGCCTCGCTATTTGACGGCACATACGATGAATTCCTTGAGCGCTCCGGCTGGTCCGACGACGGCGAGAAGGTTGAAAAAGAGGTCGACGATTGGCAGGCGCCTACAGGCGCTTTCAAGGGACTTAGCAAAAAGCAGGCCCGAAAATTAAGGGCTGAACTCCTTGAAAACAGAAGCAAGGTTATTACGCCGCTTAAAAAACGGGTAAGCGCCATTGAAGATGAAATAACCCGGTTTGAGGTGGAAGCGGCCCGCGCCGAGGCCGCGCTGGTTGCCGCGTGCGAAAAGAACTCTACCGCGGACATAGCAACGCTTTCAAAAGCGCAAAGCGCCGCGCTAAAGAACATTGACGCGCTTTTTGCCGAACTTGAACTCGCTAACGCCGAACTGGAAGAGCAGACGCGCCAGTTCGGCACGGCCACAGCCGGAACCGCTTAAAGCAGAAACAGGATTTTGTTTCTTTAGAACGTAGCGCGAGGCGGTCGCCTCGCTGTTTTGCTACGAATTTGCCTGATTACAACAAGCGAAACTAAAGCCTCGCACTACGTTTTCCTCTTCAATAATACAAGCTTTAGAACGTAGTGCGAGGCGATCGCCTCGCGTTTTGCTACGTTTTCCTCTCCAATAAAGTCAGCCCATCCAAGCAAACCTGTATTTTTAAGGTATAATAAAAAAAGCTCCGGCAATTACATAAGCGGCGCGATTATTTTAATTAAAACACTTCTTGAAAAAGCGCGGCCTTAAAAATAACTTCAACATCAACGCCTGTGAAAATCATGCTTAACGAGAGCCAGAAACTTACAAAAATCATAAATCTTGGCCTTGATATCGCCAAGTACAGAGACATTGACTTGATTTTGGAAAGGATACTTACCCTTGCAAGACAGTTCGTCAACGCCGAAGCGGGGTCAATCTACATAAAAGAAGAAGGCAGGTTGAAGTTCAGTTACACGCAAAACGACTTTTTTCAAAAAAAACTCTCTCCGGGTAAAAAACTCATCTACTCCACATTTGCAATATCCATCAACAACGAATCCATTGCCGGGTTTGTGGCCGGCAACGGTGAAATGCTTAACATTCCCGACGTATATAACCTGCCGCCAAACGCCACGTTTTCATTTGACAAAGAATATGACGAAATATCCAAGTACAGAACCAAATCAGTGCTGACATTTCCGCTTAAAACAAGCAGGGGCGGCATAATCGGCGTGCTTCAACTCATAAACGCCAAGCAAAACGATTGCGTCATACCCTTTGCCAGAGAAGACGAGCCTTTCATAGAGCACTTCGCCAACAACGCCGCCATTGCCATAGAGCGCGCGCAAATGACAAGGGCCATAATTTTGAGGGTAATAAAAATGGCGGAACTACGCGACCCGAAAGAAACAGGCGCTCACGTAAACCGCGTGGCGTCATACGCCGTGGAAATTTACGAGGCCTGGGCAAATAAGCGGGGCATTTCAACCGACGAAATACAAAAGAACAAAGACGTGCTCAGGATGGGCGCCATGCTCCATGACGTCGGCAAAGTGGCGATAGCCGACGCGATACTTAAAAAACCCGCGAGGCTCGACCCTGATGAATACGCCGTAATGAAGCGGCACACCGTGCTTGGCGCGCGGCTGTTTTCAGACCTGTATTCCGAATTCGACGAAGCCGCCGCCATTATCGCTTTAAACCATCATGAACGTTGGGACGGAAAAGGCTACCCCGGACACATCAACCTTATCAGCGAAAAACCTGTGCCGGGCTACGAAGATGAAAAAGGCGCGGCAACCGGCAAAAAAGCCGAAGAGATACCGCCGTTCGGAAGAGTAGTCGCCATAGCGGACGTATACGACGCGCTCTGCTCCAAAAGGGCTTACAAAGAGGCATGGGATGAATCCGCCGTTCTTGAGAACCTCCGCTCGGAGGCCGGAAAACAATTCGACCCGGATATGATGGAAGCCTTTTTTTCATGCCTTGACGTAATACGGAGCATCGCAAAACGCTATACGGAACATTAAGCCTTTTCGCGGTAAACCGCCTATCAGCGCGGATTTTACAACTCCGGCGGACTTCACAACCGCTTTTTTTATGCTATAGTTATTTCGAGGCACTCCTCTCCGTATGAGCGGTTATTCCGGCTCAGTTTTTTCGACCCGAATATTTCTTGCCGGCCAAGCACAAAAAAACTAAAAAAGGCAAACGTCTGTGATTCTTCAAAAAGAAGAAAAAATTTACAGGTCGTTTATAATTTCGGTCTGCCTCGTGGCTGTGGCGGCGATCGCGGGCGTATTCCTCGGCATCAACATACAGGCAAGAAAGCTTATTACCGAATCCCTTCATTCAACGGCGCGCGCGTACTTCCAAACAATAGTGGCCACGCGCGCGTGGAACGCGCGTTACAACGGCGTTTATGTCGAAAAAAAGCAAGGCGTTCTGTCAAACCCGTACATGAAAAATACGGATATCGAAACAAAAGACGGCCGAACGTTTACCATAAGAAACCCGGCCATGATGACCCGCGAAATATCCGAATACATCGGCAAAAATGAAGAGTTCTCATTTCGCATGACGAGCAAAAAGCTCGTCAACCCGGCTAACAAGCCGGACGCGTTCGAGCTTGCCGCCCTTGACCAATTTGAAAAAGGCGTCCCGGAAATCTTTAAAACCGAACCCATGAACGGCAAAATGTACTTCAGGTACATCGGGCCGATTTTCGTCAAGCAGGAATGCCTCAAGTGCCACGCAAAACAAAACTACAAGGTCGGCGACGTACGCGGCGGCATAAGCGTTACATTTAACATTGACGACATTTACAAGCAACTGCGCTCTAATACCATATATATACTTCTATTCGCCGCATTAACGGCGTCATTCTTGGTTGGAAGCCTGTGGCTGTTGACTAAAAGGTTAACCAACAAGATTGCCGAAATAAGAAAACAGATTGAGGAGATGGCCATTCAGGACGGACTTACCGGCATATCCAACAGAAGGCACGCCTTTTTGCGGGGCGAAGAGGAATTCGTAAGGGCGAAAAGGCTTAAAAGAGGCTTGTGTTGCATTATGATGGACGTTGATTTTTTCAAGGCCGTAAACGACAAATACGGCCACTCCGCCGGTGACGGCGTATTAAAAGAACTTGCAAGCCGCGCTAAAAATGTTATCCGCAAATACGACATTCTTGGCCGTTACGGCGGAGAAGAATTTCTTGTGATAATGCCTGACGCGAACTTTGAACAGGCGAAAACCCTCGCTGAAAGAATAAGAACCGAGGTCAAGGCGCGTATGATAAACGACATACCCGTCACCGTGAGCCTCGGCACCGCTGAAATTAACGAGAACGACACCCGCATAGACGACATTATAAAAAGAGCGGATGAACAGCTCTACGAAGCTAAAAAAGCGGGTCGTAACTGCGTAAAGCCCTAATGCCGTGCTTCAAAAGCTTAGCGCCGCCGCAAGTTTAGTGTCCTCAAAGTGCAACTAAAACCCTGAACATTTTACTTTAAAAGCTCTTATTCTTTATAGCCGCCATGCAATTCACCACGACTATCGCTTAAAATTTAAACCCGCCGGTTT
>SCQA01000264.1 GCA_004298725.1 bacterium | reverse complement strand
TCGTACTCCATACGCAGGACTTCCCTTGAAGTCGGCCTGCCTTATTTCACCACGGTTGCGGGCGCAAAGGCCGCGGCGCATGGTATTAAGGCTTTAAAGACCGGCGGCCTCGGCGTAAAGACTATACAGGAATATCACAATGACTTGAAGCAGGTCATAAATGAGCGCTGAAAAACACGGCCACGGATGCAACGCGCAATCACTGAAATAATCGAGGCGATACTTAAGCCGTTAAGGTTCGCCTCCAAAGACTCGTTTGCCCGCCTTAGCACGCTTCGCGGCCTTGAAAAACTCGTTACCGTTATATGCAGTAACGGCCTGACTAAAGAACTTTCTTCTGTTGATTCAACTAAACTTACCTTTGTCGCCGATCTCTTTGCCGGTTTCGACTCGTTAAATCAAGAGCTAAAAAAAGACGTTATTATAAAGGCTTTGGCTGTGCTTGAAGGCGCGGCAGACGCGCGACTAACTGCGGCGCAAGCAGAGCCGTATTGCGAGCCTCCGAGGATATCAACTGAAGAAGCATTAGCCAAGCTTCAAAAGCTGAAAACGCCTTTGCAATACGTAAAAGGCATCGGGCCAAAGCTTGCCAAGCGGCTCGAAAAAAAAGGAATGCTCACTGTTGAAGACTTGCTCTATTTTTTGCCCTTCCGCTATGAAGACAGAACAAAGCTCAAAACAATAAAAGAGCTTCTGCCAGGGCAGACCGAAACAACCGAAGTCAAGGTGCTTGTTCTCGGCGAAGTGCGCTACGGAAGGCGGAGAGTCTTTGAAATGGCGACGTCCGACTCAAGCGGAATTTTGAAATTAAAGTGGTTTAACTTCCGCGCCCAGTACATGAAGCGGTACAAAGCCGGGCAAAGGCTTATGGTTTACGGCGCTGTTTCTGTTTTCGGAATGCAAAAGGAGATAATACACCCGGACATAGAAGTTCTTGACGAGAACGTTGTTTTTGATGCGGAAACGCAGGGCGGTATTGTGCCTGTTTATTCTCAGGTTGAAAATTTTCATCAAAAAACAATACGAAAGCTTGTCAGAAATGCAGTTGATGAGTTTTCACACTGCGCAGTCGGCGCTCTGCCGGAGACAACGCTCAAAAAACACGGCCTTGTCGAGCTTTCGGAAGCTATTAGGCAGGCGCATTGCGCTGTAAAATATCACGGCTCTTTTGACGCGCTGAAAGCAAGGCGAAGCATAGTTTTTGACGACCTTTTTCTGCTTGAGCTTTCGCTTGCCACGCGGCGGCAAAACGCAAAAAATGAAGAAGGCATACGTTTTCTTTCAAGCGATTCTTCGCTATTAAGCTCTAAACTTGAGGCAAAATTAAGGCAACTGCTGTCTTTTAAGCTGACAAGCGCGCAGGAGAGGGTGCTCTCTGAGATAAAAAACGACATGACCTCTCCGCACCCTATGAACAGGCTTGTGCAAGGGGACGTGGGGTGCGGAAAGACGATAGTCAGCCTTATAGCCGGCCTATGGGCCATAGAGTCCGCCTATCAGTGTGCTATCATGGCTCCTACTGAAATACTCGCGGAGCAACATTACCTCACCACGCACGGCCTTGCCTCAGGCCTTGGCATTCGCGCGGCGTTTATCACCGGCGCCATGAAAAAAAGCGAAAAGAACAAAGCGCTTGAAGATATACGGCAGGGCAAGGCTGACCTTATTATCGGCACGCACGCGCTCTTTCAAAAGGACGTCGAATTCAAACGCCTCGGTCTTGTTGTGATAGACGAGCAACACCGCTTCGGCGTCATACAGAGGGCGGCGCTCAGGAAGAAAGGCGCTGGAACCGCCCTGCCTGATATGCTTATTATGACGGCCACGCC
>SCQA01000263.1 GCA_004298725.1 bacterium | reverse complement strand
TAAAAGCCCTGCGCCCGGCAACCATCTTCGGGGCTGGCAAAACTATAAAAACGAGAAAAAGGATATTCCAAAAAACGTCAATGTGTATCGAGCCGTTGTAATGCAAATACATTTTAGCTATGAAGTAAAAACTCCACATGCCCATAACCGCCACCGCCTTGCCGTGAAATTATAGACGCAGTAAACACCTTTTGCAATATCTTTTCACTGATAACCGCTTCAGTAACTGCATCACCACCGACCTCCCGCTAAAAAAATACGGTAGAGCGTGCGTCTGCTTGGCAAACCATTGGTTCTACCCTCCGTATAATGACTTATCACGCAGGCATTTGACGCGTCAAGAAGGATACGCCTGAATTCTACACGGTAAAAAGATATGACAAATGTCATAAAAACACGTTTTTGATTAAATAGAGCCTTACTAAATGCCGCTCAAATAATTATAATACATTGATACCAACTTTTTCACGCAAACTCAGCGCGAAGCATTAAAAAATCAACCGTATAGGGAGGATGGAAATGTCTCAACTTATAGACGAACTTGAAAAAGAGCATGTTTTTATCGCGGAATTGCTTACAAAGGCAAAAAAAGCGGGGGTTACGTCTAAAGACGGGCTTGATCAGCTTCTTTCAGCAAAGGTTATGTTGCTTACGCATCTTAAAAAAGAAGATACGAAACTTTACCCGATATTAAAAAGCGCCGCAGAAAGAAATAAAGACCTGCAACAGACGCTTGATCTATTCGCTAAGGACATGAATGAAACATCAAAAGCCGCGGTGCAGTTCTTTGAAAAATATTCACGCGGAGGCGAAGGCAACGAATTCGCAAGAGACTTCGGAAGGCTCTACTCTACGCTCCAAACAAGAATGAGAAAAGAAGAAAACACGCTTTACAAAGAATATATAAAACTTAACCCGTAATGCGCCGCAATCAAGGCGTCGGCAAGACGCTGGCCGCTTTAGAAATATTATTTTGCATCAATTTTAAGCGGGTAGTGAACAGTGGATAGCAACTTATGGCTGATTGAATCCTAACCACTCTTGCCGCTAAACACTTGTCAATGTCCAATTTTAGGGAAGGTCTGATTTATTCTTATTTAACGCGATGGGGCACGGGATTGTCAGTTACCGGATTCCCGCTAAAAGAACGCACAAATGACAAACACACACACAACAACCGCTCTGCCCTACGCCTTACCTCAACGCATATATGCCTGAATTAATCAGACCTTCCTTGCTTGATTCTCAGCAATAAAACAGCACACCTAAAGCCTGACGCCCTTGAAAAAGAACTTCCTGCAACCGGCATCGGCGACAATAAACGTTATGGCGCGCAAAAAAACAGTGCTTGCCAAGGCGGCTAAATCTATTATGGTGCTTAACGAAGACATCTCTTTCTTGGATACCTCAAACCATTTTCCGCTACCGCTCTGCTTAGGGTTGAAAAGGTTTTTGAGATTAGTAATGTTAAGGTAAAAAAGCAGATTGGCAAGCAGTATGGTTCCTTCAAGCTCCCTCTGCGTGCAACCGGGCGGCACGTAAGGAAGCGGCTCTTTATTAAACACTCCCTTTGTTACGGCTCCTGCCGAGCTGAAGTTAGCCCACATCGGCTCTTTTTTAATTTCGCTCTTGACCATCTCGTACATGGCCGTGCCAGGGTACGGCGTGGCATTATTAAAGCGCGCCCTGTCAACGCCTATCTTCAGCGCAAGCTCCAGCGCCTTAAAGCGGTCGTCAAACGTCTCCGTCGGAAAACCGAATATGAAGGTGGCTTCCACTGAAAAGCCCATTTCCTTGGCAAGTTTAATGGAGTCCACGTTCTCCTGCAAGGTTTCGCTCTTGTTGATAAGCTTCATAAGCGATTCAGAGGCGGTTTCAACGCCGAACATGAGGCTATTGAAGTTTGCCGCCCTCATGGCCTTCATAAGCTCTTTATTTATGCTGTCGCCCCTTGTCTGCACTCCAAAGGAAGCCTTCTTGTGAAAACCCCGCTGTTGTATCATCTCGCAAAGCTCGAAGACTCTCTCTTTATTGCCGGTAAAGTAATCGTCAAAGAACGTAATATTGGGCTGTTTGAGCGTATTTATAAGGTAATCAAGCTCTTCAATAACCCGCTCGGACGATATGAACCTGTACCTGCGCTTTGTGATAACCCGCTGAGAGCAAAATATGCAGTCAAACGGACACCCCCTTGAAGTGAGTATAAAACCGAGGTTGTAGCGCGCCGGGTCGAACATATCGTATGGGAACATCGGCACTTCGTTTACGTCAACCATTTTAGAAGCCATTCTGGTGTACACAGGCTTGCCGTTATCCATAAAGCCGACGCTCTCTAATCTGTCAACGTCAATCGTGCCGCTTTTTATCTGCTTAATAAGCTCAAGAAATGTGTACTCGGCCTCGCCCTTGACAACGTAATCAACGTTTTTGTCTTGCAGGACTTCATCAGGCATTACCGTTGCGTGTATTCCGCCGAAGACAACAGTCGCCTCTTTGTCAACGGACTTTACTATTTCGGCAAGTTTATAACCGCTTGCGGCGTTAGCGGTCATTACGCTTATACCGACTATCTTCGGAGATGAACAGCCTTTCAGAGCGTCGCGCATGGCATTTTCGTCAATATCCAACAGCTCCTGATCAAGTATTTTAACGGAAATGCCGTTCTTTCTCAGAAAACCGGTAATAAGGCCGACGCCTATGGGCACGCTCCTCGGCACGAATTTCTTGAATCTGCCGAGCTGAGTGTTATAAGGCGAAATCATTATAAGGTCGTACATGAATTAAAACTCTCCTGAAAACAATCAATCTGCTTCCGTTAAAAGCGCCTGAACAACTGCGACTCCAGCCTTAGTTGAAGTAAAAAACTCTGTTCTTTTGTTTGTGCGGAAAACACGAGGGCCGCAATAAAAGCGCGGTTAGCAGGTAAGCCTTACTCTTCCTTGAGCACATACCCTACGCCGCGCACCGTATGGATGAGCCTTTTGGACGCGTCGTTGTCTATCTTACTTCTAAGGTGGTTAATGTAAACGTCAACGACGTTGGTTTCATTGTCAAAGGACTGGTCCCAGACATGCTCGGCAATAAGAGTCCGCGTTAGCACCCTGTTCGGACTCCTTAGAAGATACTCAAGAAGGGCATACTCTTTAACGGTCAGCTCAACCTCAACAGCTCCCCTTTTTGCCTTGCGCGTGGCTGGGTCGAGGCTCAGGTCGCTGAATTTTAGCACCGGCGCGCCGGCCACGCCCCGGCGCATAAGCGCCCGTATTCTTGCAAGCAACTCCTCGAAAGCGAACGGTTTCGTAAGGTAATCGTCAGCGCCGAGGTTAAGCCCTTTAACGCGGTCTTCAACCGTGTCGCGCGCCGTCAAAAGCAACACAGGGGCCTTTACTCCCCTGCTTTTAATATCTTTAAGCACGTCAAGGCCGCTTTTATTAGGAAGCATTATGTCAAGTATAATAACGTCGTATTCATTTACCTCGGCGTAGTGCTCGCCTTCGACGCCGTCGCTGACTATGTCAACGGCGTAACTCTCCTGCTCAAGCCCGCGCTTGATGAACGACGCTACTTTTTTTTCGTCTTCTACTACAAGTATTCGCATGGCAAAATCACCGTATATAAATATAAAACATTTAGATTACTCATGCAAGCCCTTAGGAAGGTCTTTGCTTTTCACGGCGCCTATCGCGGTAAGGGTTACGCCTTTTGGCGAAAATATCGCGCAGGCCAAATCCTTAATCCCCTTCGCTGTCACGCCGTCAATACCGCTGACTATCTCTTTTACCGGCACAACCCTGCCGAAGTATATTTCATCGCGCGCGAGCTTTGACATTCTGCTATCGCTTGTTTCAAGCCCCAAAAGCATTGAGCCTTTAAGCTGGCTTCTGGCGTTGGCAACTTCCTCGGAAGAAACACCCTTTTTAAGCTTGGCAAACTCCTTTAAAATAAGCCTTACCGCGGCTGAAAAACTCTCGCTTGAAGTGCCGGCGTAAACAATAAGCGAACCAGCGTCCTTGCAAAGGTTCAGGTATGAATACACCGAATAAGCAAGGGCGCGCTTTTCGCGTATTTCCTGAAAAAGCCGCGAGCTCATGCCCGAGCCGAGAATGGTATTGAGCATGTACACTTTGAAACGGTCTTTATGCGCCTGTTTCGGCACTGCAACGCCAATGCAAAGGTGCGCCTGCTCAAGCTCTTTCTTAACAAGGCGCGCTCCGGCGTGTTGCACGGGCGGCGTAAAAACTTCCTCCGCTGAAAGCGCCTCCATGGAGCCTAATTGCCGCTTTAAAAGGTTCAACACCTTTAAATGTCTGACGCCGCCAGCCACGGTAACAAAAACTCCGTCCGTGCGAAGGTAATGCCTGCGGTAATAATCCAACACGTCCGCTCTGCTGAAAGATTTAACCGTTTCCGTTGAACCGAGCACCGGCCACCCAAGCGGGTGCCCCTTCCAAAACCTCTCGGCGAAGATATCGTGTATCAGGTCGTCGGGCGTGTCTTCAACAAGCTTTATCTCCTGAAGCACGACCATTTTTTCTTTGTTAAGCTCGGTTGTATCGAACTTTGAATTTATAAAAATATCAGAGAGCAGGTTTACGGCGCAGGCAATATCCCTATTCAGCACCTTGGCGTAAAAACACGTGTATTCCCTGCCGGTAAACGCGTTAAGCACGCCCCCGACTGATTCAATTTCCTTTGATATGTCGAGGGCCGTGCGCTTTTCAGTGCCCTTAAAGAGCATATGCTCGATAAAATGCGATATGCCGCTTACCGCTTTGGTCTCATTTCTGGAACCGGCATTAACCCAAATACCGACGGTGCACGACTCCGAGTCAGGCATCTCTTCGGTTAAAACCTTTATTCCGTTTTTTAGGATTGTTTTATAGATTTTGGACATCTTGTGCCGTATGAGGCAAAGTGAAATGTATTTAAGGCTCAAAAAACAACGAACCCGCGCCCTGTTAAAAGAGCGCGGACCCGTTAAATAAACGCTACTGCGGCAACGTCTGACCCAAGGCGTCTTTCCTTGAAAGGCGAATTTTTCCTGCTTGGTCAACTTCTACAACCTTTACAAGAACTTCGTCGCCTTCTTTAAGAATATCTCTTACATTCTTAACCCTCTCCTCGGCAAGCTGAGAGATATGCACAAGACCTTCTGTTCCGTGGAATATCTCGACAAAGGCGCCGAAGTCCGTAATCTTTTTTACCTTGCCCATATAGAGCTTGCCTATTTCAGCTTCCTGAGTAAGCTTTCTCACAAGCGCTATGGCCCTCTGAGCGGCAGAGTCATCCGAAGAAGCTATATTGACCTTTCCGGTGTCATCAATATCCATCTTGACGCCGGTCTCAAGTATGATACCTTTGATGTTCTTGCCGCCGGGCCCGATGACGTCCTTTATCTTCTCAGGCCGCACATATATGGTTACTATGCGCGGCGCGTATGCCGAAAGATCCGTCCTCGGCGCGGTTATAGTCTCCATCATCTTGCCAAGGATATGAAGCCTGCCTTCACGCGCCTGATAAAGAGCGTCCTTCATAATATCAGCCGTAAGGCCGCCGATTTTTATGTCCATCTGGAGCGCTGTTATGCCTTCAGCTGTTCCGGCAACCTTAAAGTCCATGTCTCCAAGGTGGTCTTCGTCACCAAGTATATCGGACAAAATCACTGTTTCGTCGCCTTCTTTTATAAGGCCCATCGCGATACCGGCTACGTGACTCTTTACAGGCACGCCTGCATCCATTAAAGATAACGACGCTCCGCATATAGAAGCCATTGACGACGACCCGTTTGACTCAAGTATGTCGGAAACCACCCTTACGGTATACGGAAAAACGTCATTATCAGGAATAACCTTTGCTACGGCCCTTTCGGCAAGAGCGCCATGGCCGACTTCCCTTCTGCCAGGGCCTCTTAAAACCTTAACCTCTCCAACGCTGTAAGGCGGAAAATTATAGTGAAGCATGAAACGCTTATACGCCCAGCCTGTAAGCGCGTCTATCTTCTGTTCGTCTTCCGAAGTGCCAAGAGTGGTAACTACCATAGCCTGAGTCTCGCCGCGGGTAAAAAGAGCTGACCCATGCGTTCTTGGAAGTAAACCCACGTCGCTTGTGATATTTCGTATGTCGCGCGGACCTCTGCCGTCAACCCTGCGCTTTTCCTTGATAACGGTATCGCGCATGATGTCATACTTCAAATCGCTGAATATGTGCTCGATTTGCGCGTCCTTAGGAGCGTCTTTTATGTCGTAAAGCGCCTTTACGCCCTCAACAACCTCTTTTTTAAGATTGGATATGGTCGCGTAACGCTCCGTCTTTACCGGAATTCTGAGAGCGGCGCGAAGCTTGCCCTCGCTAAGCCCTTTGACCTTTACACTCAAATCAGCGTCAACAACATGAGGCGCCACTGTAAGTTTTTTAACACCTGCTTCAGCGCGTATTTTCTTTTGCAGGTCAAGAACGCACTGCATGCTCTCCTGAGCGAACCTGAGCGCGTTAATGGTGAAATCCTCTGAGACTACTTTCGCGCCGCCCTCGACCATTATTATTGAGCCTTCGGCTCCGGCGACTATTAAATCTATTTCGCTGTCTTTTTGATCTTTAAGCGGCGGGTTGCACACGAAATTGCCGTTTATCGAACCGACACGCACTCCTGCAATAGGCCCTAAGAACGGTATGTCCGATATTTCAAGCGCTATTGACGCGCCTATTATCGCTATTATTTCAGGGTCGTTCTCAGGGTCAACGGACATAACCGTCGCGACAATCTGCGTTTCCTGATAATAGCCTTCGGCAAAAAGCGGCCTTAAAGGCCTGTCTATAAGGCGCGACGTAAGCACTTCCTTTTCAGTGGGCCTGCCTTCGCGCTTAAAAAAGCCGCCTGGTATCTTGCCGGCGGCATAAGTCATTTCCATGTAATTGACGGTAAGCGGCATAAAGTCGGTTGACGCGGCAGGTTTATCAAGACGGCACGCCGTAACGAGAACTATAGTGTCGCCGTATCTGACAGTGCACGAGCCGTGCGCCTGTCTCGCCATTTTGCCTATTTCAACGGACAGAGTCCTGCCGCCAAAGGCAGTCTCATATCGTTTAATCATTAAGTTTACCTTCTCCTGTATATAGATTTCGATTCTTTAATTTACTTTTACACGCGCGCCGCTTACCGCTTAACCGGCAAACGTGTCTTGGGCTAATATCCGCCGAACCAAAGCAACTGCTTATTTGGTCAATCCGGCTGAAAAACGGATAGAAGCAATTAAGCTGTTTAGTTGATGCGGACAATCATTAGCGGATAGCTGTTAGCAATCATTGCGTAACAGACAGAAACCCTGTCAAATAAACATAATCGCTAACCGCAATATATTATTAACTAAAGGAGCATTATAACGCGCCGCGTCGCCAAGACATTATTAAGTAACAAGCAAAAAAGCCATACTCAACCGCTTCCAGCTATTTTTTTCAATCAACCGGAACGATTAAAAGACGCGGGCTTTCAAATCTTGAAATAATTATGCCGAACAAGCAACATAAAACGCCGTAAAGACACCCTGTTAACGCTACGGCATTATAATCATTAACCAACCGCTCTGCCAAAGGCTGAGGCAAACATGTTAATATATACATGCCCGCCTAAACGTCCGCACACGGAGGTTCAATACGCGTAGAGAAACTTACAGCCCTTACCTTCTAAGGCCAAGCCTGTCTATCAGAGACTTGTAACGGGCGACGTCTTTTCTCTTGATGTAGTCAAGGAGCCTTCTCCTCTGGCCGACCATCATAAGAAGCCCTCTTCTTGAATGGTGGTCTGACTTATGCACCTTGAAGTGCGTGCTCAGGCTGTTTATCTTTTCGCTAAGCAGCGCAACCTGCACTTCAGGAGACCCTGTGTCTCCGTCGTGTGTCTTGTAGCCATGGATTATCTCTCTCTTTTTCTCTGCCAACAGCATTACCTTTTCACCTCCTGATTTCTGTAAAACAATACTGCGACTTCAAACGGCAACGAAATATTAGCATCTATTAAAGCACAAAGAAAGAAAAAAGTTGATTGATATTGGTATCAGTGAACGGTTATCGGTGAACGGCTTCAATTCACCATTCACCATTCACGATTCACTTCACCTTTCACTGCCCCTATTCGCTCTTCTTAACCCTCATTAGCGCGGCTTCAAGCGGAATCAGCGCGCGTGACAGAACTTCGCGGCCAGCTTCGGCGCTCACTGCTTCATCTTCGGTAAATACGCCGCTTTGAGTGCGCCTTAACCCAGAAAGATGCGCCCCGCATCCAAGCGCCAACCCGGCATCGTGGCATATGGAGCGCACATACGTGCCTTTGCCGCATACGACCTTAAAAACCGCTTCGCAGTCAGCCATACTAAGAACTTCAATTGAATACACGTCAACTTCGCGCGGCTCGCGTTCAATGACAATGCCCTTCCTCGCAAGCTTGTACAGCGGCTTGCCGCCGATTTTTATCGCCGAATACATCGGCGGCACCTGCCGTATTCTGCCGATCATCTTCTGCAATACGGCAGTAACCATATATTCAGCTACATGGCCTGCGTCCGCCTCTTTTACGATTCTGCCGTCGCCGTCGTACGAGTCGGTTTCAATGCCGAGCTTTAAGCGGCCCGTATATATCTTTATACTGCCTTCAAGCGCGGAGGCGAACTTCGTAGCCTTATTTATTACAAGCGGCAGTACGCCGGTGGCCATCGGGTCAAGCGTTCCGAGATGCCCCACCTTAACCGCTCCAAGCGTGCTTTTAACCTTGCGTACCGCGTCGTGAGACGTCCATCCTGCGGGCTTGTCAACTACTATGACACCGTCCATAACGCTATAAGGCTACCCCCTAAAAATTGCTATTTTTCCTGATTTCTTTGTTAGGCAAAAATAAAAATGCTCACATATTCGCATATATGCTCCGCATTTTATTTCCGCTCCGCCTCGACCTCAGAAAAAATTTCTAATTTTTAGAGGCACCCATAAAACTGTGCCGTAAAAAAAACGGCTGTTTGATTCATCCGTCCGATAGCGACTATAG
>SCQA01000262.1 GCA_004298725.1 bacterium | reverse complement strand
CGACAAAGACCCTGTAAAAGAGCCTGGCGCCGTGCGCTACGACCGCCTGACCTACCTTGACGTTCTTAAAAACGAACTAAAGGTTATGGACACCACCGCCATATCCCTTTGCATGGACAACAAACTTCCTATAGTCGTTTTTAACATAAAAGGCTCTGGCAACCTCATGCGGGTTGTCAAGGGCGAAAACATCGGTACCACCGTAAGCTGAAGAGGGAGCGGGCATGAAAGCTACTGCAATAGCTGAAATGAAGAAGAAGATGGACAAATCTTTGGAATCATACGCTCATGAGCTTGCCGGTCTTCGCACGGGCAGGGCGTCTCTTACGGTTTTTGACAATATCAAGGTTGATTATTACGGAACCATTACTCCGCTTAAACAACTTGCTTCGTTTTCCGTGCCCGAGAGCAGGCAGATAATCATTCAGCCGTGGGATACGTCTCAGATGGCCGCGATAGAAAAGGCCATACTCGCGTCTGATTTAGGCCTTACGCCCAATAACGACGGCAAGGTCATACGCATAAACGTGCCTCAGCTTACCGAGCAGAGGAGAAAAGACATTGTAAAAGTGGCGAAGCGGTACGCTGAAGAGTGCAAAATATCAATACGCAACATCAGGCGCGACGCTAACGAGGCCGTTAAAAAATTAGAAAAAGACAAGAGTATTTCGCAAGACGACCTTAAAAAGGCCCAGCAGGAAATACAAGAGCTTACCGATAAAGAAACAGCGAAGGTTGATGCGGCGTTTACGCAAAAAGAAGCAGAAATTATGGAAGTTTGATTTAAAGACGGTGAATAGTTGCAAAGGCAGTGAATAGTGAAAAACAGACGGTTGGTTGTGAACCGACAATAGATTTGACAACCGGTAACAGATAACGTTCTACTTTTTAGTGTAAAGCCGTAAAGCTTTCTAAAAACCCCTGACAGCCTCAGGGGTTTTTATTTATATCGTAGTCAATCATCCTTGAGCTTCGCTGGAGTTTGTGGTAGATTAAAAAAATGCAGGAATTAACCTCTGAAATTGACAAATTGCCGCGCCACATCGCCATAATAATGGATGGTAACGGCAGGTGGGCCAAAAAACGCCTGCTTAATAGAATAAACGGTCACCGCAAGGGCATTGAAGTGGCCAGAGACACCGTCAGGCATTGCAGAGAGCTTGGCATAGGTTGCCTTACGCTTTATACTTTTTCAAAGGAGAATTGGAACAGGCCCGCGGATGAAGTAAGTCTTCTTATGAAGCATCTTGAGATCCACCTTCGCGCCGAGGAAAAGACGCTTATGGAGCAAGACATTCGTTTCAAAGCCATAGGGTGCCTTTCGGACCTTCCGGCCGGCGTGCGGGGCGTCGTTGATTCGCTTGAACATGTTACGCGCCACAACGGCTCAATGGTGCTTCAACTCGCGCTAAGCTACAGCGGCAGAGAGGAAATAGTCAAAAGCGCGAGAGAAGTCGCAAGGCTCGTTTCAGAAAGAGTTTTACAGCCCGATGAAATAACCGAGGAAATATTTGGACGCTATCTCTACACCGCCGGAACGCCTGACCCGGACTTGCTTATAAGAACGAGCGGCGAGAAGCGGATAAGTAATTTTCTTCTCTGGCAGATAGCGTATACTGAAATATACGTATCCGACGTGCTCTGGCCGGATTTCACAAGGGAGCATTTGCTGTCAGCGATAGCGGATTATCAGAAGAGGGACCGCCGTTTCGGGCTTGTGAAGGAGGCTGGCACCGCGCTTGCCGGTTGAGCGTTATAAGACATGGTTGATTTTATAGAAACAGTTTTGTAGGGCGGGCACTGCCCGCCAAATTATCAATACGTATGAATCTGTAATCATATAAAGTTGCCTTTTGCACCAAGGCGGCTGGTTATGATGGATTACAAAGAAAAATGATAGAGCCGCTTGGAATTTTATTGTTAAAATAAAGTTGCCTTTTGCACCAAGGCGGCAAAGGGAGACGAAAGTCTGAAAAGTTTTGTAGGGCGGGCACTGCCCGCCAAATTATCAATACGTATGAATCTGTAATCATATAAAGTTGCCTTTTGCACCAAGGCGGCTGGTTATGATGGATTA
>SCQA01000261.1 GCA_004298725.1 bacterium | reverse complement strand
TATAAGAGACTCTTCAAGCGCTTCGAGCACCTCTTCGCGCGACGCGCCGGTAAACGTGGCCTCCACTGTGCCCATTATGGCGTTGTGAGTTCTCGTTAGCTTTGTTTTAAGACTGGACAAACCGGCTTTTAACTTGCTGAACATTAACGCTCCTGATGCGTACGATAAAATCTTTATACACTATGAACTTTTTTAGCACAAATAGCGATATTTTAAAAGTATTTTCAATTACCTCGGTATTTAGGGCGAAGATTGCAGGCAAGGCCTTCGGCGTTCATATCGCAACGCGTTAAAGTTGAAACAAGTAATTAGCTGTGCTATGTTACGGCATGTGGCTATAAAATGTTAACGGCCCTTCTTGATATATTCTTTCCATCTGTATGCGCTGTTTGCGAAAAAGATATTGCCGAAGGCCCTCTGTGCGAAACCTGCTCCGTAGCCTTTGACTCTAAAAAAATACGCTCGCCTTTATGCCTTAAATGCGGCGACCCGTTTATTTCCATTGAAGGAAGCGACCGCACCTGCGGAAAATGTCTTACCGCAAAAATACCGTTTAACGTCGCAAGAAGCGGCTTTATATATGACGGCGCCGTGGCTGAGTCCATTCACAGGTTTAAATACAACGGCAAGGTCATACTTGCCTATCCGCTTGGGGCTTTAATGGCCTCTTGCGCTGAGGCTCTGCAATTAAAACCGGACGTTGTTGTTCCGGTGCCTCTTCACATAGAACGGCTAAAGGCGCGCGGTTTCAATCAGTCTCTAATGCTTGCTAAAATTCTGGCAAAGCGCCTTGGCGTAAAAACTGATTGTTCAAACCTTAAACGCACAAGGCCGACGCTTCCGCAGATTGGGCTTAAGCACGAAGAAAGGGCCGAGAACGTGGCCGGCGCGTTCAAAGTTATAAACTCTCTTGCCTTCAAGAATAAAAATATACTGCTCATAGACGACGTTCTCACTACCGGCGCTACTATAAGAGAGTGCGCCAAGACGCTTAAAAAAGCAGGCGCCGAAGTAAACATACTTACGCTTGCCCGTGCCGTTAAGAGCTAATCATAGCTGAATAATAAAATTACAATGGAGCGTTATTATGGGTACAACAATTTCCCTTAGAACTCTAAAGCCAAAACTAAAAGCTTTGCAAGCTAAACGAAAAAAGATTATTTTTACAAACGGATGTTTTGACATACTTCACGCGGGACACGTAAGATACCTGAAAAAAGCAAAATCTCACGGCGACGTGCTTGTAGTCGGACTTAATAGCGATGCGTCGGTAAGGGCGATAAAAGGCGATAAACGCCCTATAGTTCCTCAAAACGAACGCGCGGAAGTTATGAGCGCTCTCGGCTTTGTTGACTTTGTGGTTGTGTTTAACGAGACTACGCCGCTAAAACTTATTGAGGCGATAAAGCCGGATATACTCGCCAAAGGCGCGGACTGGGCGGCAAAGGATATTGTCGGTGGCGACGTGGTTAAAAAATCAGGAGGGAAGATACGCAGAATAACGCTTGTAAAAGGCCGCTCAACGACGAATATCATCAGGAAAATTTTAGAGCTTCATAAGGAGCAGAGTGGGGCGTAAAAATCCTGTCTCCTTTTTTTAAAGCAGTTATAGTAGCCACACCCGCTGTATGGTTGTTTCACCTTGGCGGCTTACAGTAATGGCGTGATGGTGGCAGTGGCAGTAGCCCCGACGGAGTCCTGTACCGTGACGGTACGCGTTGCGCCGCTACAGTAATTATCGCCGCCGTCATACCATTGCGCCTGTGTGGCATTTAAAACGCTAAGCGCAAGCGGAGCGCTCGAACTCCACGTGTACGGCCCTGTTCCGCCGCTCGCGGTAAAGACGCTGGCAGGGGCGGAGCACCCTGAGTTGGTTGTGGCAGTCGGCGAAATGGATAACGCAGACGTGGCCGTAGTAGCCGCTGGCGCGACAGCGCTGGTAAAGCGTATTACCTTAGGATATGCAACAGGGTTATTCTTATCAAGCGCAATGTCTATCGGACTACCCTTCGCCCCTTCGCCAAAGGCATAGGCTACATACAGAAAACTGCGCCAGTTCCTATCCACGTTTGACTTCTCGGATATATCGGAACTGCCGGTTAAGCCTACGGTAGTAGCAGAAGTAACCGGGTAGGATACCTCGCCTTCGATGCCGGAGATATTTCTGCTTCCCGGGTCAGCCATGTAGTAATAGAAATTGGTCTTAAAACCGTTTTGGGCGACTAAAACAATGCCTAATTTTCCCCAGTCAACGGATTCGGCGACGTCGTACTGGCCGGGTATCTTCATCTGAGTGCCGATATGAAAACCGTAGCTTCCCGATATAAGCGCGTAGTCGGCGGCCTTGATTTTTCCGCCGACGTAGGCGTGCTCGAAAAACTCTCCGCCTTCATTAAAAACGGCAGTGCCGGCAAAGACGTTCGCCCTTTTAGGGTAGGTATGAGATAGGGCAAAACCTGCTCCGCCTTTCTGGTTAGCTACCTTACCAATGCCTTTTCCGGCATCGAGCATATCAAATGTTCCAAAAAGGTGAAGGTTGAGAAAGGGGTTAAGCAAGTCCTCCCTTGCGTCAAGGCCTACTGCCGCTGAATCGTCCACCCCTCCGCCGCGTATGGTAATGGAATGCGGCCCGCTGTTTATCTGCCTTTCCTCGGAAAGCGCATCCCACGGGCAAGAAAAAAGCGCAAACGCAAAAAACATGGCCAAGAGCGCCGCGTTCATAAAAATCCGTTTATCCGCAAATAACCGTCTCATAGATGTTATCTCCTCCTGATTTTAAGAACCCGATGTTTACAGCAGGCCGCCATTATTTTGAATATAGATACAAGATACTAAAAGGACGGTTCAATGCAGCGCCGATTTTAAACGTGTACGCGGTTATTGTGAAAAAATTAAAATGCGGAATGTGATGATAAACTGATTAAAACATATGTCAGTCTTTTGTCAAGTATTTTGAATGATATTGTAAGATAAACGTACCATAATGAAGAGCTGATTTTCTGAAGAAAAGGATTTTATGCTTTCAGGAGTTGCCTCCTGACAGATATTTAAAGAATGTAGTGCGAGGCTCGCGCCGTTTTGCATTTCCGGTTAGCCTCGCCTGTCGCAATCGGGCATTAACAAAAAAAGCGAGGCGACCGCCTCGCACTACGATATTTCTGATTGAAACTACAGCTAATACCAAGCAATGGAGCGTTGGAACTATAAAGATAAAATATTCTACGAAAAATTTTAGAGCTTAATAAAGAACAGAGCGGGTCTTAAAAGCCGCTTTCCCTTTTTAAAGAGAAACAGCGGGGGATTATTCATAAAGCGCAGATAGGCTCGAACTTGCTCTGTGTGGATAATGCTATAATTGCCTTGCGAGCAACCACTTCAGTCTGATATTTTCCTGAGTGATTCTCACCAAATAGTTACCTTGCTTCCAGCAGGATACGGCTGACGTCTAATCCGCCATACCACTGCTGTACGGCCAAAGCCGGTATTTTCACGCCTACCGTTGCAGTTCCTGAAATCAAGCTTATAATAAGTAAACATCGTGCAATCACCTGCGCCTTTCTATTGGTCAGCGCCTCAACCGGAACTAAAACGGAGGTACGGTTATGAAGAACTGGCATGGAGCGATTCTGGCGATTACGCTTTTTCTGTTCGCCGTTGGATGCACGCATACGCACCGTCTGGAAGGCTTCAACGCTGACCCCGCTAAAATAAAGGGCGCTGAGGACAAAAAGGTGGCCGTTATATTCATTGAGCCTCAGTTCCAGAACCACTTTGAGGAGTCATCGAACGGCCATACCTTCATCTTCGAGGAGAACAAGGCGTTCTACGAGCAGGCCTATTCATCGGCGCTTAAAGGCAAAGTGGCCTCGGTCGAGTATTTCACAAGCGAGCCGCAAGGCAGTTTCGATTTCTATCTCTACCCGAGTCTTAAGTTAAGCTGAGCATCCTGCTTTTCGGCGTCAAGTGCCGGGCGGAATACGGGCTCGTCGCCATGGACAAGAACAAGAAAGAAATAGCAAGGCGTTCTAAAAACGCAGAGGGAGAATTCCCATTGATTGCTAACGTAGGCAGGAATTGCAGGATTGCGGTGCTACTGTCGTTCGACGATGTCACCTACGGGGTCTTCAACAGTATGGGAGTGCCGTGAGGAGTTTTCTCCTAACGGTATAGAAAAAATCCTCCCCCCTTTCGGGGGAGGATTTTAATTTTGCTGTCTTATAACGCATTAAATATTAACAAACAAATCTATTTTCATTTAAAACAATAAAAGCCCCCAAGCCTTTCGGCATGGGGGCTTTTATAATCAAAAAACTTCTTAGCAATCGAAGTACAAGTAGAACTCATGCGGCACCGGGCGGAGCCTTACCGGGTCGTTCTCTTTTTCCTTCTTGTACTCTATCCACGTTTCAATAACGTCTTTAGTGAAAACGTCGCCTTTCAAAAGAAACTCGTGGTCGGCCTTCAGGGCGTTCAGCGCTTCTTCAAGCGAGCCAGCGGCTGACGGCACGTGCTTCAACTCCTCTGGGCTAAGGCCGTAAATGTCCTTGTCAAGAGGCTGGCCCGGGTCAATTTTATTCTGTATGCCGTCAAGCCCCGCCATGAGCATAGCGGCAAAGGCAAGGTAGCCGTTGCAGGACGGGTCAGGGAAGCGCACTTCAATGCGCTTCGCCTTTGGCGACGGCGAATACATGGGTATGCGTATCGAGGCTGACCTGTTTCTGCTTGAATAGGCAAGGTTTATCGGCGCTTCAAAGCCCGGCACAAGCCTTCTGTATGAATTTGTGCCAGGGTTGCAAAGCGCGTTAAGCGCCTTCGCGTGCTTGAGTATACCGCCTATGTAATACATGGCAAGCTTGCTCATGCCGCCATATTCGCTTCCGGCAAAGAGGGGCTTTCCACCCTTCCATATTGACTGATGCACGTGCATACCGGAGCCGTTATCGCCGAATATCGGCTTGGGCATAAACGTGGCCGTCTTTCTCCACCTGCGGGCGACGTTCTTTACGATGTACTTGAACCACATGAGCTTATCGCCCATTTTTAAAAGGCTGTCAAAACGCATGTCAATTTCAGCCTGACCCGCAGTGGCGACTTCATGGTGTTGCCTTTCTATCTGTATGCCGACCTGTTCCATAATAAGGCACATCTCGCTTCTTATGTCTTCCTGAGTGTCGGTAGGAGGAACCGGAAAGTAGCCTTCCTTGTGCTTTGGCTTATAACCGAGGTTAGGGCCTTCATCGCGGCCTGAATTCCATATGCCTTCAACCGAGTCTATGAAATAAAAACCCTCGTTGGCGCCCTGCCCGAAGCGTATGTCGTCGAATATGAAAAACTCCGGCTCCGGCCCGAAATACGCCGTATCGCCGATGCCGGTTGACTTTAAATATGCCTCGGCTTTTTGAGCGATGTTCCGAGGATCTCTGCTGTAAGGCTCTCTGGTTATCGGGTCGATTATATTGCAAATGAGAGAAAGCGTTGTTGTTTCAGAAAACGGGTCGATAACCGCGGTTGTCGGATCCGGAATGACAAGCATGTCGCTTGCGTGTATGGGTTGCCAGCCGCGTATGCTTGAGCCGTCAAAACCGAGCCCCGCTTCGAATATATCTTCGCTCAACTCGCTTATGGGGATAGTAAAATGCTGCCAGATGCCAATAAAATCAAGAAACTTTAAATTGACCATTCTGGCGTTTTTTTCCTTTGCAAACTTCAAAACTTCTTTAGCCGTCATGTCGCCTTCCTCCTAATTTTTATTTAAAATGTTTTAAACACGGTTAAACTCGTATGATCATGCGGCAACTATTTAAATATTTAAAGGTGCCTCTAAAAATTAGATTTTTTTCTGAAGTATAGGCAGAACGAAATAAAACGCTGAGCATATAATGCGAATATGTGAGCATTTTCATTTTATCCTAACAAAGAGGTCGGGAAAAATGGCATTTTTTGAAGTCACATTCAAATGGCTTCTTCGCCCCGCTCGCCTGTTCTTATCCTTACAACTTCGTCAACGGAAAGAACGAATACCTTGCCGTCGCCTATTCTGCCTGTCCTCGCGGTGTTGACTATTGTTTCAACCACCTTAGCCACCATGTCCGCCTTAACTACAATTTCCATCTTAATCTTCGGCAGGAAATCAACAACATACTCCGTGCCGCGGTAAAGCTCGGTGTGCCCTTTCTGCCTGCCAAAACCCTTGACCTCTGAAACCGTTATGCCCTTAATGCCTATCTCATTAAGAGCCTCTTTGACCTCATCAAGCTTGAACGGCTTTATTATGGCCTCTATCTTCTTCATGCCTGCCTCCATGCACTAACGTAAAGTACGGACTAATTTATAACATCTTTTAAACCGGCACAACAATAATATTTAAAAGCAAATTTCATGCCGATGTAATATTACCCAAAATCATTGTATTTTCTGACAAATTAATGGTTGTCGCGCTTAAAAATTAAGCACTCGCGCGAGTCAACTGCCTATAATTTATTCAGCGGCAAATAAACAAATCACACAATGCTTAGCGGGTCCATATCTATAGTAAGCGAAACGCCCGCCTGTTTTTTTGCCTCAAACACAGCTTTAATACCTTTAATGAACGAATGGAGTCCGTTTATATCCGTTGCGTCGCCCTTGACGAGAAGGTTCCACCTGAAACGCCCCTTTACCTTGGCAACTATTGCCGGAGCCGGCCCCAGCACCGCAATGCCGCCTTTTCCTCTGCCTTTAATAAACCGCTCTGCCGCTGTTTTTAACGCAACGCCTGCCTGCATCACGCTGTCATCTCTTAATCCGTCAAGACGCAATAAACAGAGCCTTGAAAATGGCGGGTAAAAGACCTCTTTTCTAATTGCTATCTCTTCGTTAAAAAAACTTTCGTAATCATGCAGAACGGAACATTTGAAGGCGTAATGCTCCGGGTTTATTGTCTGCACAATAACTCTGCCGGGCCTGTCACCCCTGCCCGCCCTGCCGCCGGCCTGCGTTATAAGATGAAACGTCCTTTCAGCGCCGCGAAAATCAGGCATGTTAAGCGACGTATCGCCTGCCACCACGCCCACAAACGTAATACCCGGAAAGTGATGCCCCTTAGACGCCATCTGTGTGCCAACAAGTATGTCCGCCTCTCTGTCCTCAACAGCGGCTATTATTTCTTTCACGCCAGTATGCCCGTCGACCGTGTCCCTGTCCATGCGGATAACGCGCGCTTCAGGAAACAACAGAGCCGCCTCCTGCTCGACCTTTTCGGTGCCTATGCCAGGCTCGGCAAGGTTAACGCCTTTGCAATCGGGGCAAACATTAGGCACCGGCAAAGATAAATCGCAATAATGGCACTTAAGTACGCCGGGCGCGGGGCGTTTATGCAGGGTAAGCGTAACACTGCAATTAAGGCACGGAAAAGTCCGGCCGCAGTCCTTGCAAATAATGGTGCTTGAAAAACCGCGCCTGTTTACAAACAGCAATGCCTGATTTTTCGCCACAAGCGCCTCTGAAAGAAGCGTTTTCAGCCTGTCTGAAAATATTACGTTTTTTTTGCCGCGCATATCGACAACTTCAACTTCCGGCAGTGCCGACCCCTCCACTCTGCTTTTTAAATAAAGCGACGCAAGTTTTCCTGAAACAGTGGCATTATAAAATGTTTCGACCGAAGGCGTGGCCGAACCGAGCACAACGGTTATTCCAAGCGTCTGAGCGAGCTTCAACGCGGCGTCTCTGCCGTTGTAACGGATGCCGTCTTCTTGCTTGTACGACGTTTCGTGCTCTTCATCAACTATAATAAGCCCGAGGTCTTTAATTGGCGCGAAGAGCGCCGAGCGCGCACCAACCACTATGTCTGCCTCGCCCCTTTGCACCCTTTGCCATTCATCAAAGCGTTCTCCGTCCGACAGCCCGCTGTGCCATAGCGCAACCCTGCCCGGAAATCTCTGCTTCAAATAAGCCGCGGGCCACGGGGTAAGGGTTATTTCCGGCACGGTAAATATAGCTTTCTTGCCATGTTTAACCGCGTGCTCAATGGCGTTTAAATACACAAGTGTTTTGCCGCTTCCGGTCACGCCGAAGAGTAGAAACGGATTATAACCGCCTTTGTCAATGGCTCTGACTATGGCTGTTATCGCCTCCGCCTGCTCTTTACCCGGTTCGTGGTCGGAGCGCCTGTCTTCAACTTCTGAGAGCGGATCTCTAAGCGTATTTTTTACTGTTATATTTACAAGGCCGGCTTCAGTCAAATTTTTCAAAGCGCCTGCCGCGCCCCCAAATAGCTTGTTCAACTCAACAAGCGCGGTCTCTCCGTTTTCTTTCAAGTGGCTCCAGAGCTTTTCTCTGAGAGGCGCGCGTTTGAAAAAATCAGGGGCAGGCAATGTTAGCGGGGTTGCGAGAGCGGCAAACTTTTCAGTCCTTTCAGTTCCGCCGCCTTTAAGAAGAAGCTCTTCTTTTAGAAAACCTTTTTTAACAAGGTGTCTTATCGCCGCGTTGACCGGAACGCCTTTCAGCCGTTTTTCCAAAGCTGAAACCGCAACGCGTTTGAATGCGCCCTTTAACACTGTTTTTTCAACGGGCGTATAATCGCCGTCATCAAGCGCCGTAAGGCCTGACTCCGTAACCGACACGAACCTTTTGCTCGAGATGTTTATTCCCGCCGGATGCGAAAGTGAAAGGGCTTCACCGAGGTGCGCGAAGTAGTATTGGGCCAGCCATTTGAAAAACTTGAGGCGCTTTTCCTCAAATAGCGGCGCCTCATCAAGCAAGTCTATAATTGCCTTTACGCCGGTTACGCCCGGCTCATGCGTAAAGCCGACGATATAACCTGTTACAGTTCTTTTGCCAAACGGCACAAGCGCTCGAAGCCCAAGCTTTACCGCGCCCTTTAAATCCTCCGGCACTGAATAGCTGAAAACCGTGTCAATAGGCAATTCAACCGCTATTTGAACGTAATGGCCTTTCACTTTGATAGCCTTTTGCTATAATTTATCATCATCTTCGGGTAAGTTTCCTTGCGGCATTGCGTTATTGTAAAACGCTATGCGATAAAACGCAACTCTCACTCGCGCCTTACGGCAAGTAAAGCGTAAAACTTTACCTGAGCTGTCATAAAAAAACCCCCTTTCAATCAAAAAGGGGGTTTCTAATACATTTTTTTGACGTTACGCAGTAAACTGAACGTGCCGCTTACTCCACCCATTCATTCTGCGCGCCGTATTCGCTCGCCTGCGTAACAAAGCGCGTGAACTCTTTAAGAAACGTAAGCTTTACCCTGCCTGTCGGGCCGTTACGCTGTTTCTCAACCCATATATCCGCGCTATTTCTAAGGCCGCAAGTGCACAGTTCTTCCGGGCAGTCGCATTTTTTGTAAAACGATTCCCTGTTAACGAACATGACAACGTCCGCGTCCTGCTCTATTGCGCCGGACTCTCTTAAATCGGAAAGCTGAGGTTTGTTTCCCTCGCGTCTTTCAACCATGCGGGAAAGCTGAGATAGCGCAATAACAGGCACTTGCAACTCTTTGGCCATAGCCTTTAACGAACGCGATATGTCGGATATTTCCTGCTCTCTGTTGTCGGCATTTCTTCTACCGCGCATAAGCTGAAGGTAGTCGACTATTATAAGCTTCAGGCCGTGCTCGCCCTTAAGCCTTCTTGCCTTTGCCCGCATTTCAAGGACTGACTGCGCCGGAGTATCGTCAATGTAAATATTCGCCTGATCAAGCGCGCCTACCGCAGTAGTCAGCTTGCCCCAATCCTCGTCTTTCAAAAACCCGCTTCGTATCCTTTGAAGGTCAACCCTTGCCCTTGAAGCGAGCATCCTTTGCACAAGCTGTTCTTTGCTCATTTCAAGTGAAAATACCGCTACCGTCAAATCGGAATCAACAGCCACGTTTTCGGCAATATTCAAACAAAAAGCCGTTTTACCCATTGAGGGCCTGCCCGCTATGATTATAAGGTCTGAGTCCTGAAGGCCCGCGGTAAGTTTGTCAAGCTCGGCAAAGCCCGTTGACACACCTGTAATATGGCTCTTTTTCTCGTAGAGCTTTTCAATAGTTTCAAACGTGCCTTTTAAAAGCGAATTAATCGCGAAAAAAGACTTTTTAGCCCTGTCCTGCGAGACTTGAAAAATCTTTCTTTCAGCCTCGTCAATAAACTCTTCAACCGAATCCGTGCCTTCATAAGCAAGCGTGGCAATATCGGTTGTAGCCGTTATCATCTTTCTTAAAAGTGATTTCTCTTTGACTATGCGCGCGTAATACGTAATGTTAGCGGCGGTAGGAGTAATCTCGGCTATTTCGCCGATGTACGATATGCCGCCTACGGAGGTTAAGGCGTCGGAGTCTTTAAAAAGGTTTGAAAGCGTAACGGCGTCAATGGGCGTGCTTTTCCGGTAAAGAGCCACCATGCCGCGGTAGAGCTTTACGTTGGCATCGTGGTAAAAGTCGCTTCCGTCGTCGGAGAGAATGTCGGCTACCCTGTCAATGGCGTCTTTTTCAATAAGTATGCCGCCAAGCACGGACTGCTCGGCCTCGATGTTATGAGGCGGCGCTTTTAAGGAAACATCGCTTTTGACGCGAACTGCCATCGGATTCTCCTTAAAAAACTTAAGCCGCGGGCGTGAACGCTATGCAAACGCGATGCACGGCCCACGGCTTAATTAGCAGGTTGCTGAAAATGTCGAGTTAGCCGCGCTAACCCGGCTTACGCCTCTAAAAACTTCTATTCCTTTGTAACGTCAATGGTGATGTTAGCGATTACTTCAGGGTGAAGCTTTATTGAAACCGTATGAAGCCCGATTGTCTTTATAGGCTCCTTCAATATAATTTCCTTCTTGTCCACCTTGAAGCCTTTCTGCTTTATAGCTTCTTCAATGTCATGGGACGTTACGGAGCCGAAAAGGCGCTCGTCTTCGCCGGCCTTCTTCGCGAACGAAAGCTTCAAAGCGTCAAGTTCAGCCTTGTACTTTTCGGCCTTTTCTTTTCTCAGCTTTTCCTTCCTGACAAAGGCTTCTTTTTCAGCGTTCAGCTGGCCTATGTTGGCCGGTGAAGCAACTACAGCAAGCCCCCTCGGTATAAGGTAGTTTCTAGCGTAACCTTCAGCCACCCTTACAACGTCGCCGAAGTTGCCGAGGTTTTCAACGTGTTTTCTCATTATTATGTTCATTATACTGCTCCTTAATCTTTTTAAGCCGCGCTCAGATATTTATCGCGGTGAACGGAATGATCGCGAGGTTTCTCGCGCGCTTTATGGCTTCGGCTATCATCCTTTGATGCTTGGCGCACCCGCCGGATATTCTTCTGGGAACTATCCTGCCGCGTTCGGTAAGGTACGGCCTCAACGCGCGCGCATCCTTATAATCAATGGTCAGCTCTTTATGCTTGCAAAAACGGCAAACCTTTCTCTTGGGAAATGGCCTTCTTCCGCCCTCGGCGGAGTCGCTTGATTGGCCTCTCGACGGTCTTTCGTTTCTCATTATGCCTGCCCTCCTTTTTCAACGGCTTCGGCGCCCTCAACGGCCTTGACCGCGTCAGCGGGTTTGGCTTCAATTAAACGCTCAAGCCTTACAGTCTGATACCGCACGACGTCTTCGTTGAACTTAAGCCCGCGCTCAAGTTCTTTGCTTGCTAAAGGACTCGAGGTATAAGTGATTACAAAATAAAACCCCTCGTTCTTTTTGTTTATGGGATAGGCGAACTTTCTTCTGCCCCATTCATCAAGCTTTTCAATCTTGCCGCCGCCGCCTTCAACGGCATTTTTTGCCTTCTGGATGATAGCCTTGACTATGTCATCCCCGGCATCGCTTCTAATGATGCCTACTGTTTCGTACAACCTCATAACGCCTCCCTTTGGTTCCCCGCCATGCGGGTTCACCCCTCTATGCAAGGGGTAAGGATATTAAACAACGTTAGTTTATACTATTTCTTAGCGTTTTAATCAAGTTTTTTCTTTCAATCCGTCGTGCTTTCCGCTGAAAAGCTCCTTGTGTTTAGCGCGGTTAAAACCTCTTCAACGTCTTTGTCAATAAGCTTTATAAATGTGGCGGACATTACAAACGCGGCAATGCCTGCCAAAAGTTTATACGCGATAATAACCTTTAAAAACGGCGCGCCCTTTGAAGGTGTTTCGCTCATGCCGTGTTATTTAAACGCCGGTCTCACTCGCACCCCGCGCGAAGCTAAAAATTCTTTTGCCTCGGCTATGGTATATTCCCCGTAATGAAAAATAGACGCGGCTAAAGCGGCGTCTGCCCCGCCGGATGTAAGGGCCTCTCGCATATGCTCGATAGTGCCGGCACCGCCCGAAGCTATAACCGGTATGGAAACAGCCGTGCTTACGGCACGCGTAAGGGCTATGTCGTAACCGTCCTTGGTGCCGTCTCTGTCCATGCTGGTAAGAAGTATCTCGCCCGCGCCGAGGGCTTCCATCTTTTTCGCCCATTCGACAACGTCAAGTCCGCGCGCTTTTCTGCCGCCGTGCGTATAAACTTCCCATCCTGTGCCTTCGGCATTTTTTTTGGCGTCGATGGCAACCACTATACACTGGCTTCCGAATCTTTCAGATGAGCGTCGGACAAAGTCCGGGTCTTCAACCGCGGTGGTGTTTATTGAAACTTTGTCAGTACCGGCCCTCAGGAGCGTCTTTATGTCGTCAAGCGTCCTTATGCCTCCGCCGACCGTAAGCGGCATGAATACGTCTTCCGCCGTCCTCTCCACGACGTCCAGTATCGTCTTTCTGTTTTCGTGGGACGCCGTAATATCCAAAAAGACTAATTCGTCCGCTCCCTGCGCTTCGTAGGCGCGGGCGCACTCGACCGGATCTCCGGCGTCGCGCAGTTCAACGAAGCTTACGCCTTTGACTACTCTGCCGCCTTTTACGTCAAGACATGGAATTATGCGTTTGGTTAGCATTGAAATATTATCAGTTATTGGTTATCAGTTTAAAACCCGGCTACTGTCTTTATCGCTTCACGTAAATCAAGCCCGCCTGAATATAGCGCTTTGCCTATTATAATGCCCTCGACATTTACTCCGGCATACGCCTTTATGTCGTTTATCGAACTTACGCCGCCGGAAGCCACGACCGGTATTTTAATTGACTGGGCAAGCTCTTTCGTGGCTGTTACGTTTGGTCCTTTCAACATGCCGTCCCGCGCGATGTCCGTATAAATTATGCAAGCAGTGCCGGACGATTCAAGGCTCTTGGCAAGGTCAGAGGCCTTTTCTTCAGTAACCGTTACCCAGCCGTTTATAGCCACAAAACCGTCTTTAGCGTCTACGCCGACTGCCACCCTGCCCGGGTACTTGTTGGTAAGGCGTAAAAGCATATTCTTATCTTTATGCGCCGCCGTACCCATAATTATTCTCTTCACGTTAGGCAGGTTCAGGTACTTCTCCGCGGACTCAATATCCCTTATTCCGCCGCCTATCTGCACGGGGGTTTTCAAGGCTGAGGTTATGTTTTTTATCACGCTGAAATTTTTTGTATTTCCGGCTATCGCTCCGTCAAGGTCAACAAGGTGGATAAGCTCCGCGCCGAGCGATTCCCATTTTATTGCCATGTCAACGGGGCTATCCGCATAGACGGTTACAGCGTCCATTCTGCCTTGCGTCAAGCGCACGCACTTACCGTCTTTTATATCAACCGCCGGAATTATTATCACAAAACAAGCCTCCGTCTTATATTTCTTTTAACGCAGTCCGCTGAAGTTTTTTAAAAGCTTAAGTCCGGCAGTCTGGCTTTTTTCAGGATGAAACTGACAGGCCATTACGTTATCTCTTTCAATGGCGCTTGTAAACGGCACGCCGTAAGAAGTCGTCGTAAGAACAGCGCCCGCATCCTTTGGCGCGCCGTAGTATGAATGAACAAAATAAAAGTATGTGCCGTCGGGAATGCCGTTTAAAAGAGCGCTCTCTTTTTTTATATTCACGGCGTTCCAGCCCATATGCGGCACTTTAAGTTGATTGCCATCCTCGCAACAACCGGATGAAAAACGAACAACCTCGCCTTTTATAACGCCAAGGCCCTTATGAAAGCCGAACTCTGACGACTCGTCAAAAAGAAGCTGTAGGCCGAGGCATATGCCAAGAAAAGGCTTGCCGGACTTTATGGCCTTTAAAATAGGCTCTACAAGGCCGTATTCAGTAAGGTTCTTCATGCAGTCTTTAAACGCGCCCACGCCCGGAAGCACCACATGGCTTGCGCCTTTAATAACTCGCGCTTCGCGTGTCGGCTCGGCAGTGACGCCAAGCTTCGCGAATGCCTTGGCAACGCTTCTAAGGTTTCCCATGTCGTAGTCTATTATCGCTATCATTTTAATATCTTCTCAACGTGTATTTGCGCGGGCAAATCTGGCACGACAACCATTAAAAACGCCCTCAAGAAAACAACGCCCGATTGTGGCGCCTTTAATCGCCGCAATCGGGCAAAAACGGCATAGCTTATAGCTTGCCTTTTGTGGAAAGAACCCCTTTTATACGCTTATCCTTAGCAACCGCAGACCCAAGCGCCTTGCCGAACGCTTTATAGACTGACTCTATCGAGTGGTGTATGTCCGTACCATAATGAAGCGTTAAGTGAAGGTCAACGCCGGCGTTATTTGCAAAAGCCGTCATAAACTCTTTTACAAGGCCGAAGTCAAAGCCGTCTTCGGTCATATTCACAGAAATCCTCTGTGTAATAGATTCAGCGTCCGGGCCGGCGTTAAACTTAAAATACGGCCTGTTGCTTATATCAAGAACTACGGTCGCAAGAGAGTCCATCATGGGTACGCTGGCATTAGCGCACCTTATTATGCCCGCCTTGTTTCCAAGCGCTTTTTTAACGGCGGTTCCGAGGCACAAACCGACATCCTCAACCGTATGATGCAGGTCAACCTCTACGTCGCCTTTTACCCTGAGCCTCAAATCGAAAAGCCCGTGCTTTGCGAAACTCGAGAGCATATGCCCGAAAAACGGTATTTGCGTTTTAATATCGGACGACCCGCAACCGTCAAGATTTATTTCAATGGTTATGTCCGTTTCAGATGTCTTTCTTTTAAGCGTCGCTTTTCTTGACATAAAAAAATCCTCTTTTTTAAGAATTTTTCTTCTTAAGCCGTACACTGACGCTCTCTGCGTGCGCGTCAAGCCCCTCAAGGTTGGCAAAGTCAATTGCCGCCTGGCCAAGCGCGTTAAAACCTTCTTTTGAAAAACCGATAACGCTTGAACGTTTTATAAAGTCTTCCACGCCAAGCGGCGATGAAAACCGCGCCGTGCCGCCCGTAGGCAGTGTGTGGTTTGGCCCGGCAACGTAGTCGCCAAGCGCTTCAGGCGTGTACGCGCCCAGAAATATAGCCCCCGCGTTTCTTATAAGCCCTAAAACCTCAAGCGGCTTTTCAATTGCAAGCTCAAGGTGCTCCGGCGCTATGCGATTTGAAATACGCGCGGCGTCGTTAATATCGTCGGCTATTATAACGGCGCCGTAATTGTTAATCGAAGCCTCTGCTATAGCGCGGCGTTTTAGTCGCTTTAGCGCCTTTTTAACTTCGGCCATTACGGCAAGGGCCATCTTGTGTGACGTAGTAACAAATACG
>SCQA01000260.1 GCA_004298725.1 bacterium | reverse complement strand
CTTCCGATCTCAAAAACAATGGGAAGCGTGCCTAACGTAGGGCTTATGGCGCAGAAGGCGGAAGAGTACGGCTCGCACGACAAAACCTTCATGGCTTCAAGCGACGGCGTTATCAGGGTGGTGGACGCATCAGGCAAGGCGTTGATTGAACAAACCGTTGAGCAAGGCGACATCTTCCGCATGTGCCAGGCCAAGGACGCGCCCATTCAGGACTGGGTGAAACTGGCGGTAACAAGGGCGCGGGCCACCGGCGTTCCGGCCATATTTTGGCTTGACAAGAACAGGGCGCACGACGCTGAAATTATTAAGAAGGTCAACGTCTACTTAAAGAACCACGACACAAATGGCCTTGAGATAAAGATAATGACCCCGGAAGACGCCATCGGCTATTCCCTTGAGCGCATAAGAAAAGGGCAGGATACCATATCAGTTACCGGCAACGTGCTTCGCGATTATCTCACAGACCTCTTTCCCATACTTGAGCTCGGCACCAGCGCGAAGATGCTGTCAATCGTGCCGCTTATGAACGGCGGAGGGCTTTTTGAGACAGGGGCCGGCGGGTCGGCTCCTAAGCACGTTCAGCAGTTTCAGGAGGAAGGATACCTTAGATGGGATTCTCTCGGCGAATTCCTCGCGTTAGCCGTTTCACTGGAACATCTGGCTGTAACATTTAAAAACGCAAAGGCGCAGGTGCTTGCCGACACACTGGATCAGGCAAATGGCAAGATACTTGATAACGACAGGTCGCCGGCCCGCAAGGTGGGCGAACTTGACAACCGCGGAAGCCATTTTTATCTTGCGCTCTACTGGGCGCAGGCGCTTGCCGCGCAGACCAAGGATAAAGACCTTCAAAAGCGTTTCTCCGGCGCCGCAAAACAGCTTGAAGACAACGAGAAGAAGATACTTGGAGAGCTTACCGGAGCACAGGGCAAGCCGCAGGACATTGGCGGATATTACCACCCTGACCCGGTCAAGGTGACAAAGGCAATGCGTCCAAGCGCTACCTTGAACGCCATAATAGACTCCATTTGATATGTTGACTTGCAATATTAAGTAGCTTCTACAACACATTGTTTTACTTAGCAAATTCATTAACGGGGGTTTTATGCAGCTTACCGGCCTTCTTTGGGGTAGAAAGTTACTTAAACGCGTTGAGTTTGCGTGCGCTGAGGTATTAGGTCC
Organism: bacterium; assembly: GCA_004298725.1. Taxonomy (GTDB): domain Bacteria; phylum Desulfobacterota; class GWC2-55-46; order GWC2-55-46; family GWC2-55-46; genus SCQA01. Next base: position 8,967 of record SCQA01000260.1, on the reverse strand, counting down.
TGAGGCTTCAACCGACGAAATAAAAGACCTTATAAAAAGGTGCGGGCAGGTGTTCGTTAAGCCGATATTCAAGGGCGGCGTAGGCAAAAAGGGCAAAGCCGGCCTTATTGGCAGGGCAAAGGACATAGGCACGGCTTTAAAGGAAAAAGAGAGGCTCTATTTCATAGAGCACACGCACGGCAATACGACGTCAAAGGCGGACGGCGTTACCTTTGAAGGCGGTGTTGGGGCGGAGCATGAGGTTTATTTTTCCATTGCCGACTCCACTTTGTACCGCGCCCCCACCATGACCATAACGCATCACGGCGGCATGGATATTGAGGAGTTGCCAAAGGACAAGATACGCGAGGTTCCTTTTGACCCGCTTACCGGCCTTAAGAGCTTTCATGTCTCAAACGCGCTTCAAGAGCTTGGCGCTCCGGCCGAACTGATAAGCCCGCTTGTGCAGAATTTGCCTAAGCTCTGGACGCTTTACAACAACTATGGCATGAGCACGCTTGAAATTAACCCGATACGCATGTCGCCGGACAAGAACGGCAGGCTTGTTCCGGTAGCGTGCGACTTTAAAGGGTCTTTTGACATTGACAACCCGGCATGGAAGAGGCTTGAGCTTCCGTCGCATCTTTTCGCGTCGGATTACTCCGAGTTCGAGCAGGAAATAAATACTCTTCGCACCTATCAAGGGCAGAGCGACGTATTCGTAATGAACCCTAAAGGCACGATTACCGCGCCTACTTTCGGCGGCGGCGCAAACGCGCTTGTTACCGAACTTCTCGGAGACAGGGCTACAATATCATCCGATTTCGGCGGCAACCCGCCGTATGAAAAGATGTTCCAGATTTCCAAGATATGCTTTAAATATTGGCTCAGGCAGTCTAATGTGCTTTTCATTATAGGCGGCAAGGCCAACAATACCGATATATATGAAACATTCAGGGCAATGGCCGACGCTCTAAGGGATCACTTCAATACCAAGGGGCCTACGCCGCTATTCGTAGTTGTAGGCAGAGGCGGTCCGAACCTCATTCGCGGCATGGCATATATAAAAGACACGCTTGATAATTTAAAAATACCATACAGGATATTCGGACATGACAGCGCCATGAGCGAGGTCGTTAATTTCGCTCTTGCCGTTGACAAATGGATGGAGAAGGACGGCAGAAAGCTTCTTGGCGCCAAGCTCGGGGCGCAGTGACTGCAAGCTTAGCGGGCGCAGGTTGGGGTAGCATGGCGTACCCAAAATTTTAAATTACCAAAAACTTTTAAGAGGCGGGCACTTATGCACAAACAAGGCGTCAAGAATTTCCCGTATTACGTCGGTATAAATTCACTTGCCGACATAGCCACAAGGGAAGACCGCGTATGCGTGCTGAACATAACCGGAAACGAAAGTAAAACCGTTACGCCGATCAGCCATGAATTCTCCGGCGGGAACATCGTTTTCGGCACAAGCCCAGGAAGAACCGGGCAAACCCTTGCGACCAAGCTCGGTAAAATCCCCGTATTCAATTCAATTAAAGACGGTCTTGACGCTGGCTTAAAGTTCAACACGGCAGTTATCTACCTTCCGCCTTCAGGCGTAAGGGACGGCGTGGCGGAGGCGGTGAGGTATAACACCGACCTGAAAAAGATAATAATACTAACGGAAAAAGTCTCAACGCAGGATGCCAGCATAATACGCGCCATATGCCAGACTAACGGCGTGGACGTCTTCGGCGCTAACTGCCTTGGCGTGGCGGACGCATGGAACAGGGTGCGCATAGGCGGAGCGCTCGGCGGAAGCAAGCCTGAAGAGTCTCTTGTAAAAGGCACGGTGGCGCTTTATTCAAACTCCGGCAACTTCACCACCACCATAGCAGTGTACCTTCTTACGAAAGGCTGGGGCACGACGACGTCAATATCAAGCGGCAAGGACGTTTATATACACTTCGCGCCAAAAGAGTTTTTCCATGCCCTCGACAACGACGACAGGTCGAAGGCCGCTGTAATTTATACGGAGCCGGGCGGCTACTATGAGCACGGCCTTAAAATCAACAAGCCGACCGTGGCGTGCGTCGTGGGCAGATGGAAGGCGCGCCTTACAAAAGCGTGCGGCCATGCCGGAAGCCTTGCAGGCTCAGGCGACGACGCAAACGCCAAAGAGCGTTGGTACATGAATTACTTCGGCGTTGACGATATTTATACGCCGGAAAAGCCGGTATTTTCCAAAAAGGGCGCCGTTGTTACCAACATTGCTCACATACCGGAAGCCCTTAGCAGGGTTATGGAGCTTAACAAAATAGCACCTGACTTTGAACCTATGGGAGACCTCTCCCTAAAGTGCTGGTTTTCAAGCAACAACGGTTTTAACATTCCAAATGAGCTTTCTCCGGTAGTCGTAACGGCTGTTTCTCCGTATGGCGAGCAGATAGAGCATATTAACAAGCAGACCGGCGCGCAGTACCCGCGCCAGTCAATGAAAGACACAAGCGGCGCTTCAATGATGGACCCGGCCACGCAGGTTACGAAGATTCACGGTCTGTCCATTCTTGACGCCTCAAAGCGCACGCTTGAAGAAAACCTTGTAATGTCGCTGTTGAAAAACTATCCGGACGAGTACGGCAAGGCGCTTGCCAACGTGGCTTTTAACGCGTATGTCAATCATAACAACGAGGCGGCTCTTTTGGCGGCGGACGCTTCAAGAGATTCGGGCAACTCGCCAAATACGGCGCTTTCATCCGCGGTTGCGATAATAGGCAAAGGCAAAGTCAAAATATCAACGGACGTATCATTGGTCATTCTTGAGCTTTTTCAGCACTCCGGCCTTAAAAACCCGCTTGATAAATTCGACTTCAATAAAATATTGTGCGGCCTTTCCAAAGATGCGAAAAAGGGGTTTACAGCCTCCGCAGGCGACGCCCGCGCCGAGGTCATGCTTAAGAGGATTGACGGCCTTGGCAAGAAGTCGGTCTTTATTGAATTCATTAAAGAGGCCGCCGACGGAAAACCTTCAAGCGACGCGCTTCTTGGCGCAATATGGATGACGCTCGCGTGGCAGGCCCTGCTTGGAAGGAGCATTTCAAAAGTTACAGTTACCATGCTACCGTGGTATTCAAGGCTCTTCTCAACCATAGTAGGGTGCAGTGCTCCGGCCTCAAAGCACACTGCCGACAGTTTTTGCGCCGTAAAGAACGACGAGCTTGTATCCAAGTGGTCGTTCACGGAGACAGCGTATGCGGCGCTCATCGGCAAACGGCCCTCCGACAAAGAACTTTTTGAATTTTCAATGCTTGTCGGCCTTATAATATCAAACGGCCCTGGGACTATATCGGCTCAGGGTTCAAAGGGCGGAGTAAGCTCTGACGGCCCGGAAGACCCGCTTCGCGTGCAGGTTAACAAGGCGTTCATGGGCTTTATGACTCACACGGGTTATGCTCACGGCGGAAACGGCTACGAAGCCATAGCTTTTTTGATTGAACGTTTTAAAGACACAGGCCTTAAAAACCCGTCGGACAAAAACCACGGCATTGATTTAAAGGCAATAGCCGACGCGTACGCCAAGTGGTACGCCAAGTACAAGGCGGAGCAAAAGGGCTACGGCAACATCGAGTACATGAAGGTGCCGTGCGTCAACCACCCGATATTCAAAGGCAAGCCAGTCAATTACGACCCGAGAGAAAGGTTCGTAAACGCGCTCTTTGAAGAAAAGGGCATTTATAACGTCTTTCTCGATTTTTACGGCAAGCTTGTAAACTCGCTATTCGATGCTAAGGTAAGCAAGGAAGTTTACTGCGTAAACGTTGACGCGGTCATAGCGGTAATACTTCTTAAAGCCGTGTGGGAAGCGTTCAACACAGGTAAGATGGCTGACAAGGAAGTTGAAAACGCCGCGTTCACGACATTCCTTTTCGGCAGAATGATAGGCTGTGCCGCTGAAATTGACGACCACATAAACAGGGGCAGAAACATGGACACAAGAAGCCCTGCGTCGCAGTGCAAATTTGTAGGGTAAGTCGTTGTAAAATATTTTTTGAAGCGATTTAAAAAAGGCCATGAGTTGTTTTCATGGCCTTTTTTATTCTAAGGTTGAAACGTTAAAACGAAACGCGAGATTAGAGGCAGTGGTTAGTGAATAAGACGATAAAACGCAGTGCGAGACTTCAGTCGCGCTGTTATTAACAACGGCGAGGTAATTGCGTCGCGCTATGGAAACAATGGACGCCGGAGCGTCCTTTGATGCGTTCGATAAGATTTATTTTTTTAGACAGTTTTTTATTTAACTTTATAATATTGCGTAAAACGCGCAATGTTTGACGTGAAAGCGGTTTTTTCCCGCGTGTGTTTACAAAATCTATTGACAAGGTTTTTAGCATGGTATAATCTTTGAGCATCTGATGTGTTTTTTATTTATAATGTAACTTGCAAAACACAGTGAGCAAGGCGCGAGGAAACCGGTAAATAGTATTTTTTCTTGGCGCGCTTACAATGGAAACAGCTATGTTGATTGATTATTAAACTCTCTTTAAAGAGAAAAAATGGCCGTACTTAAAAAGATACTTCCAATAGGCGAGATACTTCTTTCCAAGGGCGTCATAAGCAAGGCCCAGCTTGAAGAAGCTCTGCGAATAGGCAAAAATACCAATACGCGCGCGGGTAAAGTAATGGTCAGTCTCGGCTATGCGACTGATGACGATATCGCGCACGCGCTCGCCGACCAATACCGCATTCCTTTTTTCAATCTCAAAGACGTAATACTCGACCAAAAAACTGTTAAAATAGTGCCAGAGGCCATAGCGCGGCGTTACCTTGTAATTGCGTTGTCCCTTGAAGGCGAAGTCTTGAATGTCGCAATGGCCGACCCTTTAAACGTTTTTGCGGTTGACGAAATAAAAAGGGCCACGAAGCATCAGGTGAAGCCGCACGTATGCACTGAAAAAGACGTTGTAACGGCGATTGACCAGTACTACAGCGCCGAAGCTTCTCTTGAAGAAATGATTAGAAAGACGCAAAAGGGCACAGAGCTTTTAAAAGGCGAAGAAGACATTCCTGAAAAGCTTGAAAAGATAGCCGGCGACACTTCCGTAATTCAGCTCGTGAACCAGATTATTCAGCGCGCCGTAATGGACAACGCTTCCGACATTCACGTGGAGGCTGACGAAGACGTTCTACGCGTAAGGCTTCGCATTGACGGCGTACTGCATGAAACAATGTCGGTTCCCATGAAGCTTCACGCGGCCGTGCTTTCAAGAATAAAGATTTTAGGCGAGCTTGACATAGCGGAAAAGAGGCTCCCTCAGGACGGACGTTGCGTAATAAAGGTTGCCAACCGTGACATTGACTTCCGTATTTCCACACTGCCTACCATATTCGGTGAAAAGGCCGTTTTGAGGATACTTGACAAAGCCGCTATGGTGCTTGAGCTTGAACGGCTTTCACCGGTGGCTGATTCGCTTGACGTGCTGAACAGGGTAATTAAAAGGCCGTTTGGCATGATACTTCTTACCGGCCCAACCGGAAGCGGTAAAACGACTACGGCATACACGCTGATAAACCTTTTAAACGTGCCCGGCAAAAATCTTGTTACGGTTGAAGACCCGGTTGAATACCATTTTAAGAGAGTAAATCAGGTTCAGGTCAACCCGAAGGTCGGCATAACCTTCGCTTCGGCGCTTCGCCATATACTGAGGCAAGACCCCGACACGATACTGATAGGCGAAATAAGAGACAAAGAGACCGCTGAAATTGCCATACACGCGGCGCTAACCGGACATCTTGTTATATCTACCATACACACCAACGACGCTGTCGGAACCATATCAAGGCTTTTGGACATGGGCATTGAACCTTTCCTTGTCGCTTCATCGGTAATTTGCATCGTCGGGCAGAGGCTTATAAGAAAAATTTGCGACGCCTGCAAGACGTCTTATCCGGCTGACCCCAAGTTGCTTGAAGACCTCGGCGTTAAAATAAGCGGAGACAAAGCGGTAAACTTTTATAAAGGCAAAGGGTGCCCGGTTTGCAAGGGAAGCGGCTTAAAAGGCCGGATAGGCCTTTATGAAGTGCTGGTTCTTGACGATGAAATAAAGGCCATGATTCTCGCCAAGGCTAACGCCAACAACATTCTTGACGCGGCGAAGAAAAAAGGCTTTAACTCGCTCCGCGTGCAAGGCATCAAGGCTTGTCTCGGCGGGTATACCTCTGTTGAGGAAGTTTTACAGGCAACGCAGGATGTCGAATAGGGCGTGTTTGAAGACGGTGAAAGGTTAAAGAAGGTCTGATTAATTCAGGCTGATATGCGTTGAGGTAAGGTGTAGGACAGAGTGATTGCTATGCGTGTGTTTGTCATTTGCGCGTTCTTTTAGCGGGAATCCAGTAACTCAGGTGGTTAGTTATGGATTCCTCCTCGAATGTTTATGTCGAGGATTAAAACCTTGGTAGTGACACGCCCGTGCCATCGCACTAAATTAGAATAAATCAGACCTTCCTTAATGGTGAATAGCACGCGTTAGCTGAATTAATCAGAGCCTCCTTAATTCTTACAACTAAACCGTTCACCTTAACTTATACTCGATAACCGGCATATGGCACATTTTCAATACAGGGCAAGAGACAGACAGGGCGCGCTTGTTACAGGGGCGCTTGAAGCGGCTGACGTAAACGCGCTTGAGTCCACGCTTGACAAGATGGGCCTTATACCAGTCAAAATAACCGCGGGCGTAGCGGCCTCCAAGGCGTCATCAGAGGCGCTTGAACGCCTTAAAAACGCCTTTTTCAGCCCTCCGGTCGAGGAGCTTATACTTTTCAGCAGACAGCTTGCCACGCTTTTCAGCGCAGGCATCCCGCTTACGCGCGCTCTTGCCACGCTTGAAAAACAGATGACTACAAAGGGTTTTATTTCCGCCATCAGAACGATAAGGCTCGATATAGAAGGCGGCTCCACGTTTACCGCCGCTCTTTCAAGACACCCGCGATATTTTACCGAGCTGTACACAAACATGGTGGCGGCGGGCGAAGCAGGCGGTATTCTTGACGACGTGCTCGACAGGCTCGCATTTATGTTTGAAAAGAACGCCGAGAACAAAGCCAAGGTTAAATCCGCCACGCTATACCCCAAGATAGTCATTGTCGCCATCTTAATAGCCATTGTCGTGCTTATGAACTTCGTGGTGCCGAGGTTTGCCGCGCTTTATGGCTCGTTCAAGGTACAGCTTCCTCTTCCCACCAGAATATTGATTAACGCTTCCAACTTCTTTACGCAGTACTGGTACTTATTGCTTATTTCCGCCGTCGTGCTCATAGTTGGTTATAAGATGTTCAAATCGACTGCAAGCGGACAGCGCAGTTTGGACAAATTCGCGCTTAAAGTGCCAATATTCGGCCCGATAATTTTAAAGTCAATTATGTCAAGGTTTTCAAGGGTGCTCGCCGCTCTTTACAAAAGCGGACTGCCCATATTACAGTCGCTTGATATCGTGTCAAGGGCCGTTGAAAACAAAATCATGTCGGAAGAAGTAAAAGCTATAGAGGCGGAAGTCAGGGCTGGCAAGCCGCTTTCCGAGCCTATGGCAAAAAGCAAATTCTTCCCGCCGATGATAGTTCAAATGGCCGTAGTCGGCGAAGAGACAGGCAACCTTGACGAGATGCTTGAAAAGGTGGCCGAGTATTACGACAGAGAGGTTGACGCGTCGATACGAAACCTCACAACCACTCTTGAGCCGATACTGCTTACGTTTATCTTCGGGCTTGTGCTATTTTTGGCGCTTGCCATCTTCTTGCCGATGTGGGACATATTGAAAATCGTAAGGAAATAAACTTGACAGCGCCGCGTTACGCCGCAACACTGAAAAGCATTATACGTAACCAGAAGGGACGCACGCTATTTGAAGCGGTCGTAGTGGCCGCGCTTGTAGGTTTTTTTATATTCATTGCTTTTGACCGTTATATTAGCACGATAAAGCCTGTTCAGGAGACCGCTCTGACAATCGAACTTTCAAATCTCCGCAGGGCTGTTAATTTTTACGTAATGCTTAATAGTAGCCTGCCGCTTTCGCTTAAAGACTTGTTGAATAAAAAAGCGGCTGTGGCAAAGAGCGATATTGAAGGGAAGGAATATAAAATTGAAATTGTCGGCAACTACGTGGAATCAATGACAACCGACGTAGTCGGCTATCCTCTCGACCCTTTCGGTGGCAGGTATAATTACGACCCTAAAACCGGCAGGGTGTGGTCGTCAACCAAAGGTTATGAAAAATGGTAACGGGAGTTTTTCTTAGGGAAGGTCTGATTATTTCAGGCTGATATGTGTTGAGGTAAGGCGTAGGGCAGAGCGGTTGCTCTGCGTGTGTTTGTCCTTCCCGCGTTCTTTCAGCGGGAATCCGGTGCTTAGTGAGTTACTTAAGGATTCCTCCTCGAATGTTTCTATTGAGGATTAAAATCTCGGCAGTGACAATCCCATGCCCCATTGCGCTAAATTAGAATAAATCAGGCTTTCCTTAGCTTTTACATTTGTCACACACACGCAAAATTGACAACTCTGATTTTTCCTGCTATAAACATAGCATAAATAAATCAATCAAAGTAGCATGAGCTATCAAAGCTTATCGAATATCTATTTTATGCGGCTTTTTGGTTGTTTACATTTTTCACATGGGGTAACGTTGACAAATTTGAATTACTCTGTTATAGATAAAACAATTGTCACATGTCGTCTGAGTTTGTTTAAAAATACATTCAACTTAAGATAATGTGTAACGTACTTTGCTACTTGAATAACGACATTGTAACGACAGCTAACCGACAACGCAAGATGGGGCATCGTAACAAGGGGGCAAAGCAATGTTTAACAAAAAAGGTTTTACCATGATTGAGCTTGTGATGGTCATAGTAATTCTGGGTATTTTGGCCGCGATAGCCGTGCCAAGATTTATAGATTTACGGTCGGACGCTGAAAAGGCAACCGCCAAGGGCGTAGCCGGAGCAATAGTGTCG
>SCQA01000259.1 GCA_004298725.1 bacterium | reverse complement strand
CATCTCTCTTTGGATGGGCTCTTTAAAAGGACATTCGGAAGCCTCTCAACGGGCATATTCGGAGGAAGGGATTTCATAAAGGGCGCATTTTGGAGTCCGCAAATTGACCGTTTCATGAAAGACGGCAATTTCGTTATCCATGCCGATTTGCCGGGAGTTGACCCGAAAAACATCGAAATCTCCGTTACAGGCAACACGCTGTTGCTTCGCGGAGAGAGAAAGACCGATGTTGAAGACAAAAAAGGCGGGTATTACTTCCATGAGACCTCTTGCGGGACGTTCGAGAGGACTCTAACCCTTCCAGACGGGTGTGACGTGAATAAAGCGCACGCAACCTACAAAGACGGGGTGCTTGAGCTTTCAATGCCTGTTAAGGCTGAGGCCCTTCCGAAGAAGATAAAAGTCGAGCTTGACGAGCTGAAGGAAGGCAAGAAGGCGGCTTGAGCCGTAGAAGACACACAGCGGTTAAATTAACGCCGCTAATCAGACTCTCAGGGCGCGCAGGTCAAGTGAAAAACGACGCGCTTTTATCAGAAAAAAGTTTATGCAATATAGCATAACCGCAAATTAAAAGAGGCATGGGGAAATAACCCCATGCCTCTTTGTTATGTTTAAGGACAACGGTTAGAGCGCTTTATTCACAAGAGCGGTTATCTGGCTTTTCGGCACGGCTCCGACAAGCTGGTCAACAACCTTGCCGTCTTTAAAAAGTATCAGCGTCGGAATGCCTCTTACGCCGAATTTGCCTGGCGTTGAAGGGTTTTCATCCACGTTCATTTTGCAGACTTTTATCTTGCCGGCGTACTCGCCGGCTATCTGGTCGACAAGCGGAGCTATTGCCTTGCATGGCGCGCACCAAGTCGCCCAGAAGTCGATAAGCGCCGGAGTTGACGACTTTATTACCATCTCCTCGAAGGTAGAGTCGCTCACGGTTACGATGTTTTCACCCATTTGATGTCTCCTTATTCGTTAGTTCAAGAGGTATACTTACATTTAAGGCTACCTCTAAAAATTGATCTTTTTCCCTGACTCTGCGTCAGTGCGTGAATAAAAATGCTCACATATTGGCATATATGCTCCGCTTTTTATTCCCGCCCTTCCTTGATTGCAGAAAAAATCTCTAATTTTTAGAGTCAGCCTTAATTTAACGTAATATTATGAAGCCGACAATCATTTAAAAATATAGTCCATCAATTGCCTTGTGTCAACCTATTTGAGAATAACGATTTTTGCGAACTTCGTAGTGCGTAGTGAAGTGCGTAGTGCGAGGCGGTCGCCTCGCTTGTTGTAATCATGAATTGGCGGCGCACAACGGCGAGGCGACCGCCGCGCACTACTTTACATGCAAAAAATGAAACGTTATCCCTTTTCTTATGATACATAGTAATTGACATTACCGGGAATAAACAACGGCCAAGAAGCGTCGCCCGTTGGTGCGTCTTTAGTTTTTGCCGGCGCGCCAAGCTGGTTTTTATTGATTAAAAACAGCGACTGCGATAAATTGAACAATACACTATTTGAACTCCTGTTTTTTTGCCGCGCTTTATAACGGGTACCCATGATACGGCTCGAAGATATTATTGATAAAGTAGCTTCTTATAACCCCGGCGCCGACGTTGAGGTTATAAAAAAGGCTTACGTCTTTTCCGGAGTGGTGCATCAGGGGCAGAACCGCCTTTCAGGAGAGCCTTACCTTACTCACCCGCTTGAGGTTGCTTATATACTGACCGAATTCAAGCTTGACCCGCAGTGCGTGGCCACGGGGCTTTTGCACGACACAGTGGAGGATACGCATACCACTATTGAAAAGATACAGGAGACGTTCGGCGCGGAAGTAGCCAACCTTGTGGACGGCGTCACGAAGATAAGCAGAATGTCGTTTGAAAAAGGCGAGCCCTCAGCCGCAAGCCAGCCTGTATTTTCAAAGGAATACCAGCAGGCCGAGAACTTCAGAAAAATGATTCTTGCGATGAGCAAGGATATTCGCGTGCTCCTTATAAAGCTTGCCGACAGGCTTCATAACATGAGAACGCTTGAGCATCACAGTCCGGAAAAACAAAAAAAAATTGCCAGAGAAACGCTTGACATATACGCGCCTCTTGCCAACAGGCTGGGCATAGGCTGGATAAAGATAGAGCTTGAAGATTTGTCGTTTAAATATCTTGAGCCTGAAAAGTACGCTTGGGTTAAGGAAAAGGCCGCAGGCGAGACAAAGGCATGGCAGGAGTATATTGACAAGGTCAGAGCCGTAATTGAATCTAAGCTTAAAGAAACAGGCATTGAAGGCGAAGTTACGGGCAGGGTAAAGCACCTGTACAGCATATACATGAAGATGGTGGAGCAGGACGTTGACTTTGAAAATATCCACGACATAATCGCTTTCAGGGTTGTGGTCAAAAACGTAAACGAATGCTATATGGCGCTTGGCCTTGCCCATTCCATGTGGAAGCCCGTGCCGGGAAGGTTTAAAGACTTCATCGCGCTTCCAAAGCTTAATATGTACCAGTCCCTTCATACCACGGTCTTCGGGCCGGACGGCGTAAGGATGGAAGTTCAGATACGCACTGAAGAGATGCACCGCGTGGCGGAGTTCGGCATAGCCGCGCACTGGCGTTATAAAGAAGGAAAAACCGGCGAAAGCAAGGACGACAAGAGCTTTGCGTGGTTAAGACAGCTTCTTGAATGGCAGAAGGAATTAAAAGAATCCGACGAGTTTCTTGAATCCCTCAAGATGGGCCTCTTTCCGGAGGAGGTTTTTGTATTTACGCCAAAGGGCGAAATAAAGCAATTTCCGGTCGGCGCTACGCCGGTTGATTTTGCCTATGCCATACACACCGACCTCGGCAATAAATGCACGGGCGCGCGCGTAAACAGCAGAATGGTGCAGTTGAAAACAAAACTTAAAAACGGGGACGTCGTTGAAATAATCACAAGCCAGAATCATCATCCGAGCAAAGACTGGCTTAAGTTCGTTGTAACTTCGCGCTCGCGCACAAGGATAAGAAACTGGATACGCACCGAAGAGAGGGCGGTTTCAATTGACCTCGGCAAGGAGATCTGCGAAAAGGAATTCGCTAAGCACAGCCTTGATTACAACCGCCTTGTAAAGAGCAACGAGCTTGAGCGCATAAGCAAGGAGGCGTTCGGGCTTCAGAGTTTCGAAAGCCTGCTTGCCAGCGTAGGTTACGGCAAGATTTCAGTAAACCAGATACTCGGCAAGATACTGCCGCCGGAAAAGCTTGCCGCAGGGCCGGAAAAACAGAAGTTTTCATTCAGCAGGGTTTTTGACAGGTTTAAGTCCGGCGCCAAAGACGGCAAGGCAGGCAAGAACGCCGTCATTGTAAAAGGGCTGGGCGAGGTGCTTGTTAAATTTTCAAGGTGTTGCAACCCGCTCCCGGGCGACGAGATAGCCGGTTTCATTACTCACGGGCAGGGCGTTGCCGTTCACGCCAAAGGTTGCCCGAACCTTATAAACATTGATAAAGACAGGCGCGTCGACGTGGCGTGGGATAAAAAGGCAAAGGCCACAAGGCCGGTGCGTATCGAGGTGGTAAGCAAAAACGAAAAGGGCCTGCTTGCCGAAATGACAAACGCGATTAAGGCCGCTGACGCGAACATATCAAGCGCCGAGATAAAAACAAGCCCTGAGGGCAAGGCCATATGCGCGTTTGAAATTGAGGTAAACAATGCAGAGCACCTTAAAACCATAATGAAGTCCCTTCAAAAGATTAAAAAAGTGCTGAAGGTTGAAAGAGTAAGGAAAGACTTGTCAAAAGAAAGCGAATACGAAGGCCTGCTGTAAGCGCCTTTAAAGCGGGTGGGGTTTGCGCATAATCGGCAGTGGTGATTTCAAGGGGGATTATTTTCTTCTAAGGTAGTGATTGGGCTTGGCTGTGCGTAACCAGACAACAATACTTAAAGATAGTTTTTAAGGAGAACCAATGTCAAGATTAGAAATAAAGGCCGCAGGCGCTCCGTCTCCAATAGGGCCGTATTCGCAGGCAATAAAGGCTGGAGGGTTTCTTTTTATTTCCGGCCAGATACCCCTTGACCCGATTACCGGCGAGGTTATTTCCGGGGGCATTGACGAGCAAACGCGGAGGGTGCTTCAAAATATAACGGCGGTTTTGAACGCGGCAGGCGTTGACGCAAACTGCGTGGTAAAGACGACGGTATTTCTTAAAGACCTGTCGCAATTCGGAAAGATGAACGCTGTTTACGGGGAATTTTTTAAAGCCCCTTACCCCGCGCGGTCAACAGTAGAGGTAAAGGGGCTTCCAAAAGGCGTAGATATTGAAATAGACGTGATTGCGGCGGTTAAAGAAGGCAAGTAAAAGTTGTTCTATGCCGCCTTTATTACGGCGCCGGAACGGATGCACCTACTACAAGCGCGTATCTTCTTTGCCTGACCCTTAACTATAGCGCGCACGTTTTGAAGGTTCGGGTTCCATCTTCTCTTTGTTTTGTTATGGGCATGGCTGACGTTGTTGCCGAACGAAACGCCTTTACCGCATATGTCGCATGTGACCGCCATTTTATTTTTCTCCTTTAGGCAAGTATTGAGCCATTAAGAATAGCATTTTATCAAATTTGCCGCAAGGTTTTTTTTAAGGTTATTTTTTACGGTGTGACGGCATGAAAAAGACAAAATTTATAAGCCTCTTAATTTTGGCGACGCTCGCGTCCGTTATTGCCGGGTTTTTCTTTGCCTTTGTCGCCGACACAATAACATTTTACGGCAACGATTTTTACTCTGAAAACAAGGCGGATGCCATAGTTGTGCTCACCGGAGGCAGAAACAGGGTGCACGAAGGGCTTAGCCTGTTAAGGGCTGGCAGAGCGGGCACTTTGATACTCAGCGGAGTAGGCGCGGTAGCAGGGCTTGACGATATTTTTTTCAAGCAACTGACCGCTGACGAGCGTGAAAGGATTATACTTGAGAAAAAGTCCGCCAGCACGTATGAGAACGCGGTTGAAGCCAAAAAATTGATGAAGGAAAAGCGGTTCAAGTCAATGCTTCTTGTGACGTCCGTGTATCACATGAAAAGGGCTGTATTCATATTTAATAACGTGTTTGGGGAGAGCTTGGCTATTACGCCTCAGCCAGTGTCGTCGCCGAATTTCGACGAAAAGAGGTGGTGGAGTGAAAAAAGCTTGATAATGCTCGGAGGCGAGTTTTTTAAATACTGCTGGTACTGGATGTTTTTTTTGGTTGAATGAAGCGATGGTATTCAATTCGCCTCATAGCCTGTGATTACGGTTTGTAATTCTTGACAACAAAGCCGCTACGGGGTATAAGAATTCCTGCGATAATTTTACGCTTGGCACATATTCAAATTAAGAAGGGGAGAGACAGAGCAATGGTAGAAGACCTTAAAAAAGCCATAAGAGATGTTCCTGATTTTCCTAAAAAAGGGATATTGTTCAAAGATATTACAACGCTTTGCAAAGACCCGGCGCTTTTTCAGCGCATGGTTGATATTCTGGCTCACAGGTACATCGGCAAAGGTATTGACCTTGTAGTTGGCATTGAGGCAAGGGGTTTTATAATAGGCGCGGCTCTTGCCTATAAGCTTGGCGCCGGAATAGTACTTGTAAGAAAGCCCGGAAAGCTTCCTCATAAGACTCACAAGGCAAGTTATTCTCTTGAGTACGGCACGGACACGCTTGAAATTCATCAGGACGCCATAGAGCCCGGGCAGAAGGTAATAATTGCCGACGACCTTCTTGCCACAGGCGGCACTGCAGGGGCCGTTGCCGGATTAGTCAATAAAATGCACGGTAAGATAGTCGAATGCGCGTTTATAGTGGAGCTTGACGACCTGAAGGGCAGGGAAAAGCTCGCGCCAGCGCCGGTGTTTTCACTTATAAAGTATTAAGGTTATTCACGTAAAATATTTAAAGAGCGGAGCGGCTGATTAGTTTGCTCCGTTTTTTTTCGGCGGTTTTTTGACGTGCATAGTAAGAAGAAGCCTTTGTAAATATGAATACCAATCAGTCTTACATGGTGTAGTTTCATTGCGCGCCCCTTTTTAATAAAGGGGCGTTTTTTTGCTTAATACGCTAAAAAAACCTTAAAATTACGCAAAAAAAGGTTATTTTCATGCAAAGTTTTTGATTGTTTATTTATGGTTTTTAAGATATATTTTACTGTATATTACATTAGAACCATCACGCTGTTTTATAATGCCGTTCCTGTATTGTATTTCAGCCGCTAAAAAGCCTTTACAGGCAAAAAAGAGGTAAAAATGCTTAAATTTCTCACCGCAGGCGAGTCTCACGGCAAATGCCTTACTGCAATATTAGAAGGGTTCCCATCAGGCATAGAGGTAAGTTCCGGCCACATAAACACAGACCTTGAAAGGCGTCAGGGCGGATACGGCAGAGGCGGCAGAATGAAGATAGAAAAAGACCGCGTTGAAATTACCGCAGGCGTTCGGCACGGCAAAACACTTGCTTCGCCCATATCCATGTTTATTGAGAATAAAGATTGGGTAAATTGGCTTGACATAATGTCGCCGGATGAGTCTGGCGAGGGCGCGGCTGTAACAAGGCCGAGGCCCGGGCACGCCGACCTTGCGGGCGGGTTGAAGTATAACCATAAAGATTTGAGAAATATCCTTGAAAGGTCGAGCGCGCGCGAAACAGCGGCGAGGGTGGCCGTTGGCGCGGTTTCCAAGAGGCTTCTTCATAGCTTTGGCATAAATGTTTACAGTTGGGTAAGCGGTATAGGCGAAGTTTTCTGGGACGGGTCAGGCAGATACAGCGGTTTTGACGAAATATTCGCGGAGGCAGAGGTGTCGGATGTCCGTTGTCCGGATAAAAAGGCCTCTGAAAAGATGAAAAAGGCCATTGACGTCGCCAAGAAAAACGGCGATTCCATAGGCGGGGTTTTTGAAGTAGTCGTTACCGGCGTGCCCCCAGGGCTTGGTAGCCACGTTCAATGGGACAGAAAGCTCGACGGCAGGCTCGCTCAGGCGCTTATGTCCATTCAGGCTATAAAGGGCGTTGAGGCCGGCATTGGCTTCGCGGCGGGGTCTATGCCGGGTTCAAAGACGCATGATGAAATATATTATACCTCCGCCAAGGTTTCAAGCGGCAACGGTTTTTGGCCGAGGCACCCGCGTTTTTACAGAAAAACAAACAATGCAGGCGGCATTGAAGGCGGCATGTCAAACGGAGAGCCTATAGTTCTGCGTGCCGTTATGAAGCCCATACCCACGCTTTATAAGCCGCTTCGCTCCGTTGATATTATCACTAAAAAGCCTTTTGCCGCGTCCGTGGAAAGGTCGGACACCTGCGCCGTGCCTGCCGCCGCCATAGTGGCGGAGGCGGCTGTTGCGTTTACGCTTGCCGATGTTTTTCTTGAAAAGACAGGCGGCGACTCCGCCGTTGAGATAGAAAGAAATTACAAAGGGTATTTGAAGCAGTTGGCGGAGTTTTAGAAATCTTTTCTTGAATAGTTAGTTTTTTAAAAGGAAAAACATGACAATTGATAAGGCGGTTATTAAAAGAATTGTAGATTTGGCAAAAGAGTATGGCGCTACCCGCGTGATTTTATTTGGTAGCGCAGCGGAAAAGCCTGAAGATGCAAGGGATATTGACATCGCATGCGATGGCATTCAGGGATGGAAGCTGTATGAAATGGCGGCAAGGCTTGAAGAAGAGTTGGACGCGCTTCTGGATATAGTGTCTCTAAGTCCTTCGACTAGTTTTACAAGTTTGATAGAGGCAAGAGGCAAACATTTATTATGAATCCCGAAGAGCTTCGTAAAGAAATAGATATTGAATTGGAATTGATTGAATCCACGTTAAAGGAGCTTGCGGCTTTACGCAAAGATGTTGATGAAACGGAGCCGTCTATTCGTGAAAAGACAGCCGCCGGAGCTTTTTTAGCTTAATATTACGGAGGCATAGAGAAAATTTTGAAAAGGATCTGCCGTTTTTATGGTGTTCCTATTCCGGTTGGCGACGTATGGCATATTGACCTATTCAAACGTTTTTGTAAGCCGGGTTACAGCCATTTACCTGTGCTGTTTGATGAATCATTGGCGGTCGGCATGGCACCATACCGTAAATTCAGACATGTGATTTATCATGGTTACGGATTTCAGTTGGATTGGTCCCGGATGAAGGAAGGGATAGACGCAGTAGATGGTGTGTATCTGCGGTTTAAAACTAAGCTGTTGGAATATTTGAAAACATTGTTTTTATGAAAAATATTGTACTTACAGGTTTTATGGGCACTGGCAAGTCGTCGGTTGGAAAGAGGCTTGCTAACGACTTGAAATGCGGTTTTATTGATACTGACTTGCTACTTGAACAAGACGCGGGCATGGCTGTTAAGGAAATCTTTGTGCAACAAGGCGAGGCGTATTTCAGAAAACTTGAGGCAGGGGTAATATCACGCCTTACATCCGGCGCTTACGGCGACAGCCTTGTCGTGTCAACCGGAGGCGGAGCCGTAGTTGACCCGGAAAATAGGCGAAAGCTGAGGGCATGGGGCGCGGTAATCTGCTTGACGGCCTCGGTTGACGCAATACTCGCCAGAGTGGAAAGAAGCGACGAAAGGCCGCTACTGTCGGTTGATAACAGGCAGGTTGAAATTGAAAAGAGGCTGATAGCGAGGCGGCCGGCCTATTCGGATTCTGATTTGACGATAGATACGACCGATAAAACCGTGGCAGAGGTTACAGCCGAGATAAAGGCGTTTTTGAAGGAGCGGGGCTGAGTGTTTTAAGGCAGTGGCGAGTGGTTAGCGAAAGGTGATGAGTTTTCGTTACCACTCATTCTTAACCGGAAATATATCAATCCCTGTCAAGTGGCATGTTGGCCACCAGACATGGATTGATATCTCTCCGGCTCAGTTCCCCTTTGAGAGAATGGGGAAGATAAAACAAGCTTCTCTGTCGTTGCAGTACCCCCCTCTTAAATTAAGAGGGGCGGGGGAGATTAATTAAAGACAGTGAATAGCGATTGGTGAATAGAGGTTAGTACATCTGTAATTCTTGCCCCTAATCACTGACTACTCGCTACTGCCTTTTATAATCCCCCTCAGTCCCCCCTTTAGAAACGGGGGAAGAAAAGACCACACCGGAGACATTTTACATGAAGACCATACGCGTTGAGCTTGGGGAGAGGTCGTACCCCATATATTTAAGGCATGGCATTTTAAGCTCCATTGGCGCGTGTCTAACAGAACTTGGCTTTAAAAGCGGCGCCAAGGTTGCCGTTATCACCAATAACGTCGTAGGCGGTATTTACGGCGCCAAGGCGGAGGCAAGCCTTAAAATTTCCGGCTTTAATCCGGTTATAATAACAATGCCTGACGGCGAGCAGTATAAAACCATTGAGCAGGCGTCGAAGTTATACGACAGCCTTATTGAATACAGGTTTGAAAGGTCGTCGCCGATTGTCGCGCTCGGAGGCGGCGTAGTCGGCGACATTGCCGGGTTTGTGGCGGCTACTTATTTGCGCGGCGTGCCGCTTATACAAGTGCCGACTACGCTTCTTGCACAGGTTGACAGCTCGGTAGGCGGTAAGACGGCCGTAAACCACCCGAAGGGTAAAAACCTCATCGGCGCGTTTTACCAGCCAAAGGCCGTTATAATAGACCCGCAGGCGCTTACCACGCTTGACGCACGGGAGGTTAGGGCGGGCTTTGCCGAGATAGTCAAATACGGCGTTATAAGAGATAAGGAATTTTTTACTTTTCTTGAAGAAAAACTTCTGACGCTTTTAGACCTCGGCTACGATTTGGCAATTGCCATAGCTACCTCGTGCGCGATAAAGGCCGAGATCGTCTCAGCCGATGAAAGGGAGTCCGGCCTTAGGGCGATACTAAACTTCGGCCATACCTTCGGTCATGCCGTTGAAGCTTTGGCAGGTTACGGCACATACAGGCACGGAGAGGCCGTTGCCATAGGCATGGTCATGGCCGCTAAACTTTCGGTAATGCTCGGCGTTTGCAAACCCGCGGTTGCCGAGAGGATTGAAAAGCTGGTTTCTTCACTCGGCCTGCCGGTCGAGCCTCCGCCCTTGCCGGCGGACGATGTAATCGCTTCAATAAAGCTTGATAAAAAGGTGGCTGATTCGCGTATGCGGTTTGTGCTTGTTTCCGGCATGGGTGAGGTTGAACTTAGAGATGTAAGCGAGACGGAGCTGACAGCGTTTTTTGAGCGTTTTTACCCATAAATAGGGTAAAATCAGGCAAAAAACAATAAAAACTTGCGTTATTCGGCAAGCCAAAAAAGTTTCTCCTTGACTTAATGGCAATTCTTTAATAGGTTTAAGATAATATTTAAGACCTTATGATTATGTAAAATGGCGTGTTATGGCTAACATAAAAGCTGGCGATGACATATTTTTCACAAAGACAATGGCCGAGGTTCTTGAGAAGCAGGGGTATTATGACGACGCCCTGACGATATACAAGATACTTGCCGACAGCGCTCAGGCAGATGCCGCAATCGCGGAAAAAATAGAACGCCTCAAGGGAATAGCCGAGAAACGCAGAAGGACAAAGCCGGTTAGCTAATTACAGGAGTAATTACAGCGTATGTCTTTTAGCGACATATTAAGAGGTCTTGTTACAGGGGTTAAGGGCGGGGCGGGCGCCGCGATAATGGGCGTTGACGGCCTTGCAATAGAGAAGTTTCAGCTTGCAGGCTCGGCGTTTGATGTTGATACCATAGGCGTCGAGTACGGCAGGGTAATAGAAGAAGTTAAAAACGCCGCTATGGTTTTAAGCCTTGGCGCGCTTGAAGAGATAGTAGTTACCATGCCTGGTGCTGAGGTTTTTTTAAGGGTGATAACCCCGGATTATTATCTTGTGCTGGTTCTTAAAAGCGTTGAGAACGCCGGAAAGGCAAGGTACTTGTTAAGAAGGGCCGCTTTGCGGGCAAAGCTGGAACTTGCGGTATGAGCCTTGTGCCGGCAAGCAGGGCGAAACGGTTAAAAGCGCGCGTCCGTGAAATGGGGCTTGACGCTCTTATCGTAACGGATATTTTTAATATCAGGTATTTGTCGGGTTTCACGGGCTCAAGCGCTTGCGTGGTTATTACGCCTGAAAACGCATATTTCTTGACGGATTCGCGCTATGAGACGCAGGCAATAAGCGAAATGCCAGGCAATTTTAAGCTGAAGATTTACGGCAGTAATTGGATAGATGGCGCTAACGAACTTTTTAAGCGGTTAAAGCCGGCGTTGGCTGGTTTTGAATCAAACCGTTTAAGCTACGACTTGCATGCCAAGCTTAAGAAGGCTGTAAAAGGAACAAGGTTTACCCCTGCACTGGACGTTGTTAGGGAATTCAGAAAGGTAAAAGACAAAGCTGAAATAAATTATATCCGTTGCTCCATAGAGGCGCTTGAGAGCGGTTTTAAAGAGGTTAAAAGGCGGTTGCGCCCCGGCGTAGTTGAAAAAGACGTTGCTTTTTGCGCCGAGCTTGCCATGAGGAAAAACGGCGCAGAGCGCCTCGCGTTCGATTCCATAGTAGCTTCCGGTCCAAGAGCGGCACTGCCTCACGGCAAGGCGTCGGATAAGGCCATAAAAAAGGGCGAGTTTGTAGTGGTGGACATGGGCGCTCGTCTTGACGGTTATAACTCCGATGAAACAAGGACGTACTTAACAGGAAAGCCCGGTGCGCTTCATAAGAAGATTTACGCTACGGTGCTTGAGGCGCAGTTAAGGGCTATTGATGGCATAAGGCCCGGCGCAAAAGCCGCGGATGTTGATACTGCGGCAAGGGGCGTAATAAAAAAAGCGGGTTACGGCAAATACTTTGGGCATGCCCTTGGGCACGGGGTCGGCCTTGAGGTTCACGAAGGCCCGGCGCTTAGTCCGTTAAGCAAAGACGTGCTTCGTGAAGGCATGGTTGTAACCGTTGAGCCTGGCATATACGTGCCTGACTGGGGCGGCGTAAGAATAGAGGATATGGCGCTTGTTACGCGCCACGGTTGTGAAATTATTACAAAAACAGACAAAATGCTTTGCTTGCTTTGATAGGAGGAAAAATGGATTTAAAAAACATAAAAGCCATATACAAATTTTTGAAAGAGACCGACATTGTCGAAATAGACGTGGAGGGTCCGGACGGCAAACTGCGTATGAAGCGCGGAGGCGTTGTCCATGAGGTGATACTTGAAAACACGTCCCGTCCGGCAAAGGCCGCCACGGCGCCTGAGTCTAAGAAAGACTCGGCCATAGAGAAGCCGGACAATATTAAAATAGTAACTTCGCCGATGGTAGGCACCTTTTACAGGTCGCCGTCGCCGGACGCTCCGGTTTTCGCGGATATCGGAAGCCTTGTAAAAACAGGCCAGACGGTTTGTATAATCGAGGCCATGAAGCTGATGAACGAGGTGGAGTGCGAATATTCCGGCAAGGTTGTATCCATTCTTGTTGAGAACGGCCAGCCGGTTGAATACGGCGAACCGCTTTTCCATGTCGAGGTCTCGAAATAGCAATATGTTCAACAAAATTCTCATCGCCAACAGAGGCGAGATAGCGGTAAGAATCATCAGGGCGTGCAAGGAGCTTGGCATAAAGAGCCTTGCCGTTTATTCATCAGCTGATAAAGATTCCCTACACACAAGGTTCGCCGACGGCGCCATTTGCATAGGCCCGGCTAAGAGCGCGGACAGTTATTTGAATATAACCTCGATAGTCAGCGCCATAGAGGTGGCTGACGCCGAGGCCGTGCATCCGGGTTACGGTTTTCTGGCGGAGAACGCGGCCTTTGCCGAGGCTTGTGAAAAATGCGGCATAAAGTTCATAGGCCCTACTTCGCAGGTGATGAAGCTGATGGGCAACAAGATACTCGCTAAGAAGCGCGCCGAGGAGCTTGGCGTGCCGGTTTTGAAGTGGAGCAACGCGCCGCTCGCAAACGAGAAGGAGGCGCTTGAGGTTTCCAAAAAAATAGGCTTTCCGGTGCTTATTAAGGCGGCAAGCGGCGGAGGCGGCAGGGGCATGAAGCTTGTGCACACGCAGGCGTCCCTTGCCAGCGCTTTTAACATGGCCAAGATGGAAGCCATGGCCGCGTTCGGCGACGCCGAGGTTTTTATTGAAAGGTATTGCGAACTGCCCCGCCACGTGGAAATACAGGTTGTCGCCGACGAGCACGGCAACGTCATACACCTTGGCGAAAGGGAGTGCTCCATACAGAGAAGGCACCAGAAGATACTTGAGGAATCGCCTTCTCCGGCGCTTGACGCTAAGTTGCGGCATAAAATGGGCGAGGCCGCGGTCAGGCTCGCCAAGGCCATAGGCTATACCAACGTAGGCACGGTCGAGTTTTTGCTCGATAAGAACAAAAACTTTTATTTCATGGAAATGAACACAAGGGTTCAGGTGGAGCATCCGGTTACGGAGTTGATTACCGGCGTTGACCTTGTCAAGGAGCAGATAAAGATAGCAACAGGGCAGAAGCTGAAATTGAAACAAAAAAACGTCGAGCTTAAGGGTCATGCGATAGAATGCAGGATAAACGCCGAAGACCCGAGGTCGTTTGTTCCGTGTCCGGGTAAAATAACCGAGCTTACCTTGCCCGGCGGCCCGGGCGTAAGGCTTGATACAGCCATTTATTGCGGTTATACTGTGCTTCCTCACTACGACAACCTTATTGCGAAACTTATTGTACACGCCGAAACAAGGGAAGAGGCTATAGCGCGCATGACGAGGGCGCTTGAAGAGTTCCACATAGGCGGCATAAAGACCAACATCCCACTTCATTTGAAGATTTTGAAAGACCACGACTTCATCGCCGGCAGGGTTGATATAGACTTTTTGTCGCGGTTCACGTAAAATACGAATATACGCGAGCCGAGGCGTTTTTTTCATCATGACGCTCGACAACCGGTTTTGTTTGTTTAGTTAGCGCATTACGGCAATTAAGGCATTTTTTTAATTGTTTTCCTTAAGGCGCGCACTCAGGAGTTTCCACCTGAGTGCACAGATGTTTCCCTTTAGAAAAGTTCATTCGGATTACTTCAACACCCTTTCGCGCGCCATAGTTTGAGGTGGCGCGTTTTATGGAGGCGGCGTTTGGACGGTTGGAGGCTGATACAAGACCCCGCTATGACGGGCGCTGAAAACATGGCCGTTGACGAAGCCATGCTTAATGCCGCTGAATTTGGCGGGCTTTTTATGCCTACGCTAAGGCTCTATTCGTGGTCTTCCACGGTCGTATCCATAGGTTATCTTCAAGACGCTTCTCCTTTCGACGCTTGCGGCGTGCCGCTCGTTCGTAGAATTACCGGCGGCAGGGCCATCCTACACGACCGCGAAATCACGTATTCCATCATAGCACCCACGGACTTGCCGGTCTTTGCCGGCGGCATAAGCGGCGCGTACTCGGTTATCGCGCGGCGCATAGCAGAGGCGCTTTGCGACATTGGCGTGCCCGCTGTTTTTTCTTCTGAAATAGCAAGCAAGAGGGCGGTAAAAAGTCACGCTTGTTTTTACGCGCCTTCAAGGTACGAGATTATGGTTGGCGGTAAAAAAATATCCGGTAGCGCGCAGAGGCGGCTTAAACACGCTTTCATACAGCACGGCTCCATACTTCTTGATATAGATGCCGGCGTTTACAACAGAGTATTCGGCAACGAGGTTTTAGGGAGAACTGCTTGCCTAAGCGATTTTTTTGGCGCAGGCGGCGTGAAAGACGCCGAAAAAGCTTTCACGGTTAATTTTCTAAAGAGATTTTCCGATGTGCTCGGCGTTTGTTTTACCCGTGACTCGCTTACTGAAAACGAGAAGTATTTAAAAGAGACTCTGCTTGAAAAGAAGTATTCAAGCGGCAGTTGGAACCTTCACAGGCAGTGCGGCGCGGGTTTGCCGCTGGCCTGACTTGCAAAGCTGAAAGTTCGAGTACAAGGAATATTTTATGGGCGTTAAAGAAAACATATTGGAAAAGGCGCGCAAGTTTATCGAGCGCGGACTCTTTGATAAAGCGATAGGCGAGTATAGGTCCGCCATTGATTTTGACCCCAAGGATATTGCCATTCGCCTGAAGATAGGCGACCTCTATGTGAAGATGGGCAGTAGCGAAGAGGCTATTAAAGAATACCTTGAGGTGGCAAGGACCAACGCCCAACGCGGGTTTTACCTGAAGGCGATAGCCGTGTACAAGCAGGTGCTGAAGCTTGACGTAGCTAATCTTGACGTTCACAACAAGCTTGCCGAGCTTTACACGAGGCAGAGGCTTATAGTTGACGCGATAAGCGAGTATTCATACCTTGTGGCGTCGTTTGAAAAAAATCGTAAGACAAAAGAAGTCCTCGATATTCTTAAAAAGATGATCGAGATAGACCCTGAAAACGTCGGCATAAGGTTAAAGCTCGCGGACCACTACCAGAAGTCAGGTTTTACAAAAGACGCTTTGTCCGAATACTCAGGCATATTTTCCAAGCTTATAGCGCAGGGGAAGGCCGACAAGGCCGAGAAGATATACCATACGCTTCAGACGCACGCATTCGGCAAAGAGCCGCAGGTGTTAAACGGGTTGATGGAAATATGCCTGACAAAGGGCAGTATTGACGAGTACCTTAAATATGCGAGATTGCTTGCGAAGTCGTATAAAGACTCCGGCGATACGGAGCAGGCCGTGCGCGTTGCCGAGGATATACTCAAGCAAAAGCCCGACGACCACGAGGCCCTTGGGCTTTTAAGCCATTTTCAAGCGCCTCAATTGACGGAAAAGAAGGCTGAGCACGACATTACCGGCCATGAGGTTTTAAAGGCGCTTGACATGGAAGCGCATGAAGCCCCGCTTATAGACATGCCCGAGCTTCACACAAGCCGCTCGGCTATTGAAGGCATCGGCGGTAAAGAAGCCGGTAGCGTTGACAGCGCGGTCCGGGCCGAGGAAGAAGAGCCTCTTATTTCGATAACACCGCCTGAGCAAACGCCGGATAAAATTGACGAGCCCAAGCCGTATGTTGCTCAGCCTGAAGATGAAGGCATTGAGATAGACATAGAAGGGTTTGGCGAGCACGAAGTGCAAGCGCCCGTTGAAGCCGAGGAGATTATAGAAACTCCGGAGCTTCATGTTGACGAGGTTCCTGCGACGTGTGAGGACGAGCCGCTTGTTGATATAGACTTTGGTTTTGAACCCGCGTCCACTGCCGTTACTGCCGCTTCTGTTTCGCCAAAAGACGGAGAATTTACTTTAGAGGTTGATGAACATGGCCATGAGGCGGCGCCTCCGCCTTCTGCAGAATTTCCGTCACGCGTTAAGGACGGCGAGCCTGTAACCGCTCCGGTTTCGGCCCAAGCCGCAGTAGAGGTTTTAGCGCCGCATGAGGAAGTCGGGCCTCAGATGATAGAAGAAGACGTTGTAACTTCTCCAGCCCAAGCGCCGCAGGGCGAGGCTGAAGAGGAAGGAGGCGCCGGCGAGGAGTTTGTTGACCTTGCCGCTGAAGTCGGTTTGGCTGACATGGGCCTTGAGAGCATGATAGACAAGGTTACAGGGTCGTTTGCCGCGGGTTCGGACGAAGAGACCGCCAACGAATTTAAAACCGGCATGGAAAAACAGCTTGACAAAGAAGACAGCGAAACGCATTACAACCTTGGCATAGCGTACATGGAAATGGAGCTTTACGGCGAAGCGTGCAAAGAATTTAAAGTGGCGCTTAAAGACCCGCGCCTTGAGTTTGACTGTCTTGCGCGGCTTGGCCTTTGCGCGGTAGCCGGGTCTAACCACGAAGATGCCATAAATTATTATTTAAAGGCGCTGAAAATTTCCGGTAAATCAGACGACGAGAGAAAAGGGCTCATGTACGAACTTGCCCTTGCCAACGAAGCCGCGTCAAACAGGCAGGAAGCAGAACGGCTATTCCGCTCCATATATTCCGTTGACACGGAATTCAGGGATATTGCCGCCAAGATTAAAGAGTATGACTACGGCAAAGCGCCGGCGGTTGTCACCGAGACGGAGCCTGAGGTAGAATTAGAGGCGTATGTTCAGGAAGAAAGCGCCGCGGGCGATACTGCGCCGGCAAGCGATTCAATGTTAGAGGTGGAACTTCTTTGAGCCGATCAAAAGCCGCAACGCCGCGAAAACTGAAAATAGCCGCGCGCAAGGGCCGGAGAATTCCGGCCTTTTCTTTTTCTACTGCATTGCCCTTGCTGAGGCGCGACCCCATAATAAAAGCCGTTGCAGGCTTCGGCGCCAAGTCGTCCGGCGACGTATTTCTCGTAGGCGGTGTTTTAAGAAATATCTCGCTTTCCCTGAAGTTGCCGTTAGATTACGACTTCGTTGTTTCAGGGGGGCAAGCGGCGGCGCGCTTGCTTGCAAAAAAAATGGCAGGCTGTTTTGACGCCAGCGCATTTGTTATTGATAAAGAAAGCGGCGGCCACAGGGTTGTTATTAAAGAACCGTCAGGCCGCATTACCGTTGATATAACCCCGCTTAACGGTGTTTCCATCAGGCAGGACCTTAAATCGCGTGATTTTACAATAAACGCCCTCGCTGTAAATCTTAAAGACCTTTTTAACCAGTCTGTTACGCCGATTGACCCGTGTAAAGGTCTTGCTGACGCGCAGTTGAATATTTTAAGGGCCGTGTCGCGGCGCGTTTTCGACGATGATCCTTTAAGGGTAATGCGCGCCGTCAGGCTTTCACAGCAGTATGGTCTCAAGGTTGAGCGCGAAACCGCCGCGCGTATCAAAAAAAAAGCGGCCTTTTTAAGCTCGGTTTCGGCTGAAAGAATCAGGGAGGAATTATTGACGATGTTCAGCCTCGACGGCACGTCAGGCTCCGTAATTAAGATGTACGATCTCGGCATTATAAAGGCGTTCGCGCCGGAGCTTGCCGGGTGGAAAAATGTTGGCGGGTACGGCCTTCTTGAGTATTCCATTAAAGCGCTTGATGAGGCCGAACGGCTTGTAAACGGCATTTCGGAAAAGACATTTCCCGGGGCTTTCCAAGAGCTTAAAACTCACTTCAGTTCTTCAGTCGGCCCGGTTAAACGCGCGGCGCTTTTTAAGCTTTCCGCTTTCTTGCATGACACCGGAAAGGCGTTGACAATTTCACGCGAAGAAGGCGTTCTAAGGTTTACAGGACATGACAAAAAAGGCGCTGAAGCTGTGCGGGTTCTTCTTAAAAGGCTCAGGTTTGGCGGCGGCGCAGTCAGGCTAATAGCGGGACTTACAGAAAATCATCACAGGGTTTTTGATTTTGCAAGGCTTAAAAACCCGTCGTTTCGAGCTAAGGCGCACCTTATGCGCTCCGCCCAAATGCAAGGTTGCGGCGGGGCCGTTGACCTTTTGTGTCTTTCTCTCTCTGACGCGCGCGCGACGCGAGGCTCTGAGGATAAAAAGCTTTTGGGTATTGTTCGCGGACTTATTCTGTTTTATTACGGTGTTTTCAGCAAGGAAACGCCGGGGCCGGTGCTTGACGGCAGGGAAATAATGAAGGTATTTAATATTGGAGAGGGCAGGCTTATCGGTGAAATGATGCGCATAATCGATAAGGGCGTTGAAGCCGGCGTTATTAAGAACAAAAAAGACGCGATAGCCTGCGCTAAGAAACTGCTTAAAGACGCCGATTAACGCAGTGATTTATTTTTTTGCGTGCGGCTTCTCAATCCTTGATTTATATGCCGGTATGTTGTTATATTAAACACTGCTAAAAATAAACCTGCGCCGGAGGTTATCGCATTGAAGAAGATGGCAACTGGTGTTACCGCGGTTTTGCTTGCTTTGGTTTTTATTATGTTGCCTCAAAAATCATCGGCACAAGGAGCGAATAAAGTGGAAGATTTGAAAAACACAAGGGCTGTGATAGAAACAAAATTCGGCGAAATTGAAATTAAGTTTTTTCCGGACGCGGCGCCGAACCATGTTAAAAACTTCATCGACCTTGCTAAACAAGGTTTTTACGACGGCACGATATTTCATCGGGTTATACCAGGTTTTATGATTCAGGGCGGCGACCCGAACACAAAAGGTCTTGATAAAAGGTCGTACGGCATGGGCGGACCCGGGCATAATGTAAAGGCCGAATTCAATGACAGACAGCATAAGAGGGGCATACTTTCGATGGCAAGGTCGCAAAACCCGGACAGCGCGGGTTCGCAGTTTTTTATAGTGGTGCAGGATTCATTCTTTCTCGACAAGCAGTACACCGTCTTCGGCGAAGTGATAAAGGGTCTGGATGCGGCGGACAAAATAGTCAGCCAGCCGCGCAACAACATGGACCTTCCTAACGAGCGTATAGACGTAAAGGTGCGTATAATCCAGTAGGCGTTGCTGTCTGTTTTGCGAAATGCCGCGTTTGGCGACGCGCGGATAAGGAGGCGAAAGATTGAAAAACACTAAAGCTTATGTCATGACGTGCTTGTTTGCGTTCTTTATGCTTTTTGCCGGAGGGTGCGCGTTGTTTGGCGTTGATAACAAGAAGATTGAGGAATACAAGCAAACAAGCGCGATAATAGAAACAAAGTTCGGCGAAATAGAAATAAAGTTTTTTCCTGACGAAGCGCCAGGCCATGTTGAGAACTTCATTGAACTTGCCAATAAGGGCGTGTACAACGGCACTTTATTTCACAGGGTGGTTCCCGGTTTTATGATTCAGGGCGGCGACCCGAATACAATGGGGTTTGATACGAGAACGTATGGACAAGGCGGCCCAGGTTACGAGATACAGGCTGAATTCAACGCTATCTCACATAAAAGGGGCATTGTTTCAATGGCCCGTGGCAAAGGCGTTGACAGCGCGGGTTCGCAGTTTTTTATAATGGTTGATAATAAGCCTCAGC
>SCQA01000258.1 GCA_004298725.1 bacterium | reverse complement strand
CGGCAAGTTCCGGCGTTTTAACGTCAGTTGAAAAGCCCGCGTCCGCGGTGTCTGCAACATCGCCCTGAAAAAGCCTTGGTTCAGCGCCATACACTGCAACAGGTTCGTTAGCGTAAAAGTTTTTTTGCTGGTCGGCCTTACCTTCGCTATAATAAACAACAGGATTTACAGGCCTTAAGTCCACGGGCCTTGTCTGCCATGCTTGACTTACCGCGCCAACCTCCATGCCAAGCGCGCGTCTTACAGCGGCCTTAACAGCGTCATAAACATACCTTTGGCTTTTAAACCGCACCTCTGTTTTTGCCGGATGTATATTTACGTCAACATCTTCAGGCGCTATTGTAATATTCAACACGGCAAACGGATAACGCCCGCGGTCAAGTATAGTGCCGTAGCCGTCAAGTATGGCGCTGTTTATTGACCTGTCCTTTACCGGCCTCTTATTAACGTATACATACAAGCACTTGGTTGTTGAAAAACTTACTTCGTGGCTGGCGATGAGGCCGTTTACAACAGGGGAACGCGCCTCGGTAAAGTCCGTCGCCTTGTACTCCGGAAAAAGCCCGGCGACTCGCTCCGCCAAAGTGCCGCTTACAACGTAAATTCCCCTTGAAGAAGACGAGCCGTGCATAAGGGAAAAACTTATGCCCGGGTTTATAAGCGCCGCTTTTTTAAAAACGTCAAGCACCCTGCCGTATTCAGAATCAGCCGAACGCAAAAATTTAAGGCGCGCCGGCAGGTTGTAAAAAATATCTTTAACTTCCACTGACGCGCCTTCCGGCACGCCGTCGTCGTCAAGGCGGGCTTCGCCGCCGCCCTCCACAATAACCGAAACGCCGGTAAGAGCGCCGCACTCCTTGGTGCGAAGGCGCACCCTTGACACCGCCGATATGCTTGCGAGAGCCTCGCCCCTGAAGCCGAGCGTTTCAATCCGTTCAAGGTCTTCCTCGCATGAAACCTTGCTTGTGGCGTGCCTTTGAAATGCCGCCTGCGCGTCCGAGCGCGACATGCCTACGCCGTCGTCAACGACCCTTATCATGCGTTTGCCGCCTTCGACTATAAAAACGGCAATGCTCTTCGCGCCGGCGTCAATGGAATTTTCAATAAGCTCCTTCACCACTGAAGCGGGCCTGTCAACGACCTCTCCGGCGGCTATCTTTGCCGCGAGAGAAGCCTCAAGTATCCTGATTCTATCTGCCATAAGCTGGTTATCGGTGAACGGTTATCGGTTGACAAATCAGTCACCATTCATTATTCACTGTCTTTTAAAAACGCGCCAAGCGGGCACTCACAACACCGCGGGTTCGTCCTTTTGCAATAGTCTTTGCCTGTCTTAACTATAAGCGCGTGGTATTCGTTGAATAACCGGGTATCAAGCGGGAGGCTTCCGGTAAAGAGCGCCTTCAAATCATCATAACCAACGTCATGCGGCGCGAGAGCGTGGCGCGTGCTTATCCGCTTGGTATAAGCGTCAATTACAAACTCCGGGCGTCTCGCCGCGTAAAGAATTATCGAATCCGCCGTCTCCGGGCCTATGCCGTTTACGCCAAGAAGTTCCGCCCTTAACGCTTCCGCGTCTCTTTTAAATAGCCTTGCGAGACTGCCGCCGTGTTTTTCATACAGATAGGCAATAAAATTTTTAAGCCTCTTGGCCTTTACGTTGAAGTACCCTGCGGGACGTATAAGGGCTGAAAGCTCGCTAACAGGGGCAAGGCGCATCTTTTCCGGCGTAAGAAGCCTTGCCGACTTTAAATTCCAAATAGCCTTTTCGACGTTAGTCCACGCGGTGTTTTGCGTAAGTATGGCGCCGGTTATAATTTCAAAGCGCGTCCTGCCCGGCCACCACCCCTGCGGCCCGAACGCCCCAAAAAGGCTCTTGTAATAAAGCATTACGGCTTTATTCGCGCCGGCCTTTTTAACCTTGCGCCGCATTATCCGAAGAACTTTCCTTGGAGTAAAGGCTTTTAAGCGCTCCCACCTCCTGAGGCGTCAGCCTTCTATATTCGCCTGGCTTTAACAGGCCGAGCTTTATTCCGGCAAACTCCGTCCTTTTAAGCTTTGCCACAGGGTGACCTATGGCCATGCACATGCGCTTTACAAGCCTGTTTCTGCCCTCGCGCACGGTAAGCTCTATCCATGAGTTTTCAGCTGTCCGTCTTATAAAATGGGCCTTCGCCGGCAATGTCTTGCCGTCTTCAAGGTAAACGCCCCTTTCAAGCCTTGATATGGCCTCTTGCGAAGGCGCGTCTTTAACTTTAACGAGATATGTCTTTTGCACGCCGAACTTGGGGTGGATCAGATGATTGGAGAGGTCTCCGTCGTTAGTAAGCAACAGCACGCCCTCGGCGTCGTAATCAAGCCTGCCGACAGGGTAAAGGCGCCCCCTCACGCCCTTTACAAGGTCAACCACAACCGGCCTGTTAAGCGGGTCTGACACCGCGCTTATAAAGCCTTTGGGTTTGTTAAGCAGAACATACTCGCACAATGGCGCGGGCCTGCCTGTAATTTTGCGGCCGTCAACCAATACTGAATCGCGGAGCGGGTCAACTTTTGCGCCCTGCTCCGTCACCGTCTTGCCGTTCACCACCACCCTGCCCTCGGCTATAAGCTCCTCGGCCTTGCGCCTCGACGTTATGCCTGCCGCGGCGATTACCTTCTGAAGACGTTGAAGGTTAGGGCTTGCCTCTCTTGTCTGCGCGCTCTTCGCCTTGCTCTTCGCCTGCGGGGCCGTCTTCGGCACAGGCGGTTTCTTTAGAGGCGTCTTCTCCTTCTGAAGGCTCTGCCCGCCCTCGGTCTTGCCCTTCGTCCGCGGGACCGCCCTCGCCCTCCACAAGGCCGACTTCTTTAGAGGCGGCCTCTCCTTCTGAAGGCTCTCCGCCTTGCCCTTCGTTTGCCGGGACGGCTTCGGCGCGGTTCGCTTCTTTAGCGGCGTCCTCTCCCTTTTCAAGCGCTTGCCGGACGTTCGTTCCATCTTCCTCCTCCTGTGCCCGCGCATCCTTAATGATCGGCAGGCACGACAAATCCTTCAAATCAAACGTCTCAAGAAATTCCCTTGTTGTGCCGTAAACCACGGGCCTGCCCGGCACGTCTTTTTTGCCCGTTATCTTTACAAGCCGCTTCTCCATAAGGGTTGAAAGCACCCCGCCGGAGTCAACTCCGCGCACGGCCTCAAGCTCCCCTCTCGTTACAGGCTGTTTGTAGGCGATTATGGCAAGGCTCTCCATGGCCGCCCGGGAGAGTTTTTGCGAGCCTGTCTTGAAAAGCCTTTTAAGCCACGGCGAAGCCTCGGGGTTTGTCCTGAACTGATAGCCTCCGGCGACCTCTTCTATGAATATGCCTCCGCTTTTTTGCCTGTAGTCGTCCACAAGCTCTTTAAGCGCGGCCTTTATCTCGGCCTTATCTTCGCCTTCAAGCACCGCGCATATCGCGCCAAGCGTGATGGTCGTCTCTGAAGCGAATATCAAAGACTCTATGACCTGTTTTAAAGATTGTATGTCCACGCGCCCTCCTGTCAACAGGTTGCTGTCTGGTCAGTTCGCCAAAGGCGAACTGACCAGAGAGCAACCTGCCTAAATTTTGAGTTTTTCCGCAAACAGTTAATTGGCCTCGGTAGAAACAGGAGCGTCTGAAGACGCGCCCGCCGAATATACCCTTATAACGCCGTCATCCGTCTGATGTATCTTTATGAGAAGAAGCTTGGCAAGTTCCAGTATGGCAAGAAAAGTAACTATTATTTCGCCCCTTACGGCGCCGCCCGGAAATAACGAAGAAAAAACCGCGCTTCCTCCGTTTGAAAGCGCTTCAAGCACGTAGTTTATCTTGTCGGCTATCTGAAACCTCTCAACTGTAAGCTCCATAGTATTACCCTTTGGCGCCCGCAGAAGAACCCCTTTTATAGCCTCCATGAGGTCAAAAACAGAGACGTTCATAAGCGCCGTCTCTTCAAATGCGTCCGTGTCAATTGCTTGCCCTTTTATAAAGACATCCCTGCCGAGCATCCGCCTTTGGCCAAGCTCAACAGCGGCTTCTTTATACTTTTTATATTCTACAAGCCTCTGTATAAGCTCCTCTGTCGGGTCGATGCCGGCGTCTTCGTCTTCCTCAGACGGAGTATCAACCGGCAAAAGCTGTTTGCTCTTTATATGCACAAGGGTCGCGGCCATGACAAGAAACTCGCCCGCGAAGTCAAGGTTCATCTCCTTCATCATGTCAATATATTCCACGTACTGGTCGGTTATAACGGCTATGGGTATGGAATATATGTCAACTTCGTTCTTCTTTATAAGATGAAGAAGAAGGTCCAACGGCCCTTCGAATATGTCGAGCTTGACGTTATATGACATGATTATATGGCGGAGAGCTTCATTGCTTTTTTTACTTCGGCCATAGTTGCTCGTGCCGCAACGCGGGCGCTTTCTGCGCCCTTTGCAAGCGCTTGGGCGGCTATCTCCGGCTGTTTTTCAAGCTCAAGACGCCTTTGCCTTATAGGCTCTAACGCTTCTATCACCTTTTGAATAACGGATTTTTTGCATTCTATGCACCCGATACTTGCGCTTTGGCAACCCTGCCTTACCCACGCCTTTGTGGCTTCATCGGAATAAATTACGTGAAATGTTATGAAGACGGGGCATACGTCCGGGTTTCCAACGTCCGTGCGCTTCATGCGCGCTGTGTCGGTTACCATCTGTAAAAGTTTTTGCGTTACAACCTCCGGCGCGTCAGAAAGGAATATCGCGTTATTGTAGCTCTTGCTCATCTTTCTGCCGTCCGTGCCAAGCGCCTTTGGCACCTCGGTAAGCAAGGTTTTAGGCTCTGGAAAGACTTCACCGTAGAAATGATTGAAACGCCGCGTAATTTCCCTTGACAGCTCAAGGTGCGGAGCCTGATCAATACCCACCGGCACGCGGTTTGCTTTATACATAATTATGTCTGCGGTCTGAAGCACCGGGTAGCCGAGAAAGCCGAAAGTATGAACGTCCTTTTCGCGCAACTCGGCCATTTGCTCTTTATATGTCGGGTTCCGTTCAAGCCATGAAAGCGGCGTTATCATCGAAAGAAGCACGAAAAGCTCGGCGTGTTCCTTTATTGACGACTGAAGAAATATAACCGCCTTTTCAGGGTCAATGCCCACGCTAAGCCAGTCAAGAACCATCTCGCGGACGTTATCGTTCACCGCGTGAGTGTCTGCGTAGTCCGTGGTAAGGGCGTGCCAATCCGCCACGAAGAAGAAACAGTCGTAAGTATCCTGAAGTTTAAGCCAGTTGGCAAGCACGCCGTGATAATGGCCGAGGTGGAGCTTGCCGGTCGGCCTCATGCCGCTAAGCACCCTTTCCTTCGGCATTAAAAAACGCCTCCGGTCAATATCCCGGCGGTAAAATAGACCACCGGGGATATAACCTTGTCAATAACGCCTGTCATTATAAGCGCCATGAGAATTATAAAGCCGTACGGCTCCATACGGGCAAAGGCAAATGCCTTTTGCATCGGAAGAAAATGGCTTAAAACCCTGCTTCCGTCAAGAGGCGGAATGGGTATAAGGTTGAATACGGCAAGCGACACATTAAGCACTATGCTTACCTTTACCATTATTTCAAGCGGCATGTAAACGCCATGCATGGCCATGAAAAAACCGTCCCCGTCAACGAATACAAGCTTATATACAACGGCGGACAGAGCCGCGAGCGTTATGTTAGCAAGCGGCCCTGCAATGGCTGTAAGCATAAGCCCCTTTGAGGGGTTCTTGAAGTTCATGGGGTTTATGGGCACCGGCTTTGCCCAGCCGAACATGCCGGTTAAAAAAAGCGCTACCGTGCCTATAGGGTCAAGGTGCCTTAAAGGATTAAGGCTTACCCTACCGAATGCCTTTGCCGTGGGGTCGCCAAGGCGGCTTGCAACCCACGCGTGGGCGCACTCGTGAACCGTAAGCGCGAAGAGCACCGGCGGCGCCGTAAGCAGTATCCTTTGAATAAAATCCTGAACCATCTTCTTCTGTACTCCCTTTTTTTGTTTATGTGCAATTCCAATCTAAGAAATGAATAATCATTCGAATTAAATAATTATTCATTCCTATTCCATTAAATTCACATACACTAAAATGGTCTGATTAATTTCATTTTCTCTCCTCTCCTCTCATATGGGCGACTTCCTTTTCCCCTCCCCCCTTGCGGGGGAGGGCAGGGCGGGGGGATGATGTGAGGAAAAGACATCGCAGAACTGATACCCTATACCTTTTGACCGCAGAAAAGAATTAATCAGAGATTCCCTAATCTTTAAGTTTATCAAATACGCTTACTATGCGTCAATGCAAATATTGCCGCGGACGGTGTAACTTCCCACGCGTCGGCCTCAACTTCGTCCATGCCGAGCGTCTCTCTGTCAATCCTTGACTGGAGTTTTAAGCCCGTGCCGACCACGTTCGTGCAGACGGTGTTGATTGCGCCGGTTGCAAGCGGGGCGTTACGGATAAGGTCGCGTGAACGGTCGCGGAGTATCGGCAGGTCAAAGAGCGTGTCGCTGTCCGCGTCGCCCCAGCTCGTCCTCCACTGGCTCAAAGACCTCTTGGCGCGTGACGCGCCGATGTAGCTACCAGATAGGGCCAGCATGGCGCGCGCTCGAAAACGCCGCTCGGCTTTCACCGGGTCGATGAAGCGGACGATGCGGTCGATGACGTTTTCTTTGATTGCAAGACTATCCATCAGACCGGAGTGCCTCCGAAGATTTTTATGCCGCCTCTTGAGAGGCGCTTTACGTATCTATCCCAGAATTCTATGTTCTCGCGGATCACCTGCGCATCAGTCCGCGTGTATGTCTTGCCGCTTATGGAGAACGACTGCCCCTTGGCAACGGCCTTGTCAGCCTCGAGCCATGTGGAAAGATGAGTTTCTGCTTCTGTAAGCGTTATCCCTGCCATGCAAGCCCCCAAAAAGAAAAAGCCCGCAACCGCCGTGCACGGTTACGGGCCTTTAAAGATGCTCCTCCGGTTCATGAGGCCGGGGAGCGCAGATTTGTATATATTTTACTTGAAGACTATGATAAAAAATAGGCACGGATGTCCGCAGATGTCCACGGATGTCCTGTGATTTTGTTTAGCGCGCACACTTTTTTATCAAAACGACATGCCTTTAAAGATAATTAGGAGGCAATCATGTCCTTTCAAACATCGATAACCATCGCCACAGCAATTGAAGACATCGATAATAATAGGCTTCTGTTGCCTACAATTCTATGATTAAGATGGGCGAAATACATATTGCCTGCAAATGCAAATTCTATATGTATTGCCAATATAATAATGTTGATTAACGACGAAGAAGTGTTTCTTATCCCATATTCTATCAGTAAGGAGCAAGAAATTTTGTATGCTCCCCGTCGCAGCTATGTGGCGCTTATTTCACGAGAACTGGGAACCGCGTTGAAGCAGGACGCTTTATCGGATCTTGCTTCGTCCTTCATCACTCGCCTTCGCCAGCGGCCCAATATTCCCATTGAGGAGATTCTTAACGAGACACGCAATGCTAACCCGATCCTCTCTGTAGCACTTACAAACGATTGCAATCTTCGCTGCCGATATTGTCATGCGCGAGCTGGAGAGGATAATAGGCACGCGTCCATGACCACGGAGATGATAGACTCTCTGTTGGGCGCATATTTCAAACAGCTCCGAGTGCCCAAAGAACTGATGCGTAAGACCTCAACGGTCGATATTAAAATCATGGGTGGGGGTGAACCCACGTTTGTTTTTCCGCAACTTCAGTTCCTTGTTGAGAAAGCAAGGGCTTTGGCGGCGGACAAAGGGTGCAGGTGTCTGTTCACCATGCCGACAAATGGTGTTTATGGAGATCAAATTAGAGAATTTATTACCGCGAATATTCAAAACATATCGCTCTCATTTGACGGCCAGGCGCATATTCAGGATTTACATCGCCCCCTATATAGCGGAAAACCGTCTTTTCAATTCGTATTTGAGACGGCAAATTATTTCAAAAAAAGAAGGGCTTCTTTTGCTATTCGCACAACTGTATCGGATTATAGCCTTCCATATCTTGAAGAAACTGTTAAATTCTTCACCGAAAATTATCCAGGGATTTCGGTTTCATTTGAGCCCTTGATTCCAGTAGGGCGTGCGTTAACTGATAAGACCGTAGGTGCGCCTGATCAAAAACTAATGGCTGAAGCCTTCGTTCGGATTCTTGGCGATGCTCATGAAAAAGGATATAATATACATAATTCGGCTTCGTCAGAATATGATATTTTGCGCCCAGTGTTTTGTTC